>JBIIHD010000160.1:0-4240 GCA_044236095.1 Crocinitomicaceae bacterium
ATATCCACAATCGATAAATGCTTAAAATCACTAACTTTGCAACCGCATGAATCAATTTAAAAAAGTTGCTTTTTACACGCTTGGTTGCAAATTAAATTTTTCAGAGACTTCCACCTTATCTCGACTTTTTGAAGAAGGTGGTTATGCCAAGGTTGATTTTGAAGAGAACCCGGATGTATTTGTTATTAATACGTGTTCAGTTACGGAAAATGCAGATAAAAAGTGTAAGCAGCTGGTTAAACGTGCTCAAAAAATTAATTCGGATGCGTTAATTGCAATTGTGGGTTGCTATGCTCAACTCAAGCCCGAAGAAATTGGAAAAATTCCCGGTGTAGATTTGGTTCTTGGCGCCAACGAAAAATTCAACGTACTCGACCACATTGACAAGTTAGAAACCAAGCCTGGAAAATCGATCGTGAAGTTCGATTCCATTAAGAAAACAAACGAATTTGTCCCTTCATTTTCATATGGTGATCGTACTCGTTCGTTTTTAAAAGTCCAAGATGGATGTGATTATTTCTGCACGTTTTGCACCATTCCATTAGCACGAGGAAAAAGTAGGAACTCCTCAATTGAAGATACTGTTAAAGAAGCAACTAAAATTGCACAAACCGAAGTTAAAGAAGTTGTTCTAACAGGCGTAAACATTGGGGATTTTGGTCAAGGCAAGGATGAGAATTTCTTCGGGCTTATTCAAAAATTAGACATGGTGGAGGGAATTGATCGTTATCGAATTTCGTCTATTGAACCTAATCTTTTAACCAACGAAATAATTGATTTTTGCCTGAAAAATTCTAAACGATTTGTTCCTCACTTTCATATTCCGCTTCAGTCAGGAAGTAACGCTATGCTGAAAGCGATGCGAAGAAAATACGAGCGAGAATTGTATGCAGAAAGAGTAAAAAAAATAAAAAGTATAATTCCTTCTTGTTGTATTGGTGTTGATGTAATCGTAGGTTTTCCTGGTGAGACGGAAGAAGAATTTTCGCAAACAATAGATTTTTTAAAAGAATTGGATATTTCCTATTTGCACGTTTTCACTTATTCGGAACGAGCAAATACCACTGCGATTAAAATGGGAGATGCTGTCCCTATGGAAATTCGTAGAGAGCGGAGTAAAATTTTACACCTGCTTTCTGACAGAAAAAAACGACTTTTTTACGAACAAAATATTGGATCCATCCGTACTGCACTTATTGAAAGTGAACAAGACGAAGGTTGGATGTATGGTTTTACTGAAAATTATGTAAAAGTTAGAATTCCATTTGACGTAAATTTGGCAAACGAATTTATTCAAGTAAAACTAACTAAAGTAAATGGTGATGGAATTATGGATTGTGAAATTGTTAAAATTGAAAAGTGAGTACTTGTTACATAACGCGAAGAGAGACATTTAATGCTGCTCACAAACTTTGGAGAGAAGATTGGAGTCAGGAAAAAAATGACGATGTATTTGGAAAATGCAGTAACCAAAATTGGCATGGTCACAATTTCGTATTGTATGTCACCGTCAAAGGATTACCACACCCCGACACTGGTTTTGTCATCAATCTGAAGGATTTGAGTAGAATTGTAAAACAATTGATCATCGAACCTCTTGATCACAAAAACTTAAATTTGGATGTTCCATTTATGCATGGAATACTTGCTTCCACGGAAAATTTAGTCATCGAAATATGGAAAATACTAGAAAATCCCATTCGAGAAGCCGGAGGCGAATTAGCTAAATTAAAATTAATCGAAACTGAAAACAACTTTGTAGAGTATTACGGAGGAAAAGACCCATACTAAAATGACAGAAAATAAAAAAAAAGAAAAACGTTTTAATGAACTCACCAATCTATACAAAGAAGTTCTAACTAAATTAGGGGAAGATTTAGAGCGAGAAGGTCTTTCAAAAACACCTGAGCGTGTTGCAAAATCAATTCAATTTTTGACAAGCGGTAATGAAGTTAATCCAGATGAAATAATGAAAGAAGCAATTTTTCATGAAGAATATTCTGAAATGGTTATAGTTAAAGATATTGAAGTTTATTCACTTTGCGAACATCATATGCTGCCATTTTTTGGCAAGGCTCATGTAGCGTACATACCCGCGGGCAAAATCGTAGGATTGAGTAAAATTCCTCGTGTGGTTGATGCTTACGCTAGAAGATTACAAGTACAAGAGAGGCTGACTATTGAAATTCGCGACTGCGTTCAAAGAACGTTAAATCCTAAAGGGGTAGCAGTTGTAATTGAATGTTCACACATGTGTATGCAAATGCGAGGAGTTCAAAAACAAAATTCTAATACAACAACAAGTGCATTTACAGGAATTTTTTTAATTAACGATTCAACTAGAAAAGAATTTATTAATTTAGTTCAATCTAAAAAACATTAAATATGAGTAATTATTTAAATCAAGAAACGTATACTCAAGAAGGTTTGCGTACCTTCTTCCGAAATGTTTATTCTTACATGTTCGGTGCCTTAGCAATTTCAGGAATAATTGCATATTCCGCAGGTAATCCAGATTTTGTACAAAAATATTTTATACATGCTACTGGTGGTGCTACAGGTCTATTTTATGTAGTTGCCTTTGCACCAGTCGGATTAGGATTATTGATCCAAATGGCGTACAACAGACTCTCCATGAATTTTTTATTGGTATTATTTGTAGCATATGCTTCACTTATGGGATTGAGTTTATCTACTATTTTTATTGTATTTGATATTGGTGCAATTGCGATGACGTTTTTTGTTACGGCAGGTGCTTTTGCGGGAATGGCTATCTTAGGCTACACTACAAAAACTGACTTAACAAAATTTGGAAGCCTCCTATATATGGTTTTTATCGGGATGTTCATTGCATCCATCATCAATATGTTCGCTGATATTAAAAGTTTAGACTTCGTAATTTCAATTTTAGGGGTTTTTGTTTTTACAGGATTAACTGCTTACCACATGCAACAATTAAAAATGATCGCGCAAACTCCTGAAATTTCAGCAGAAGATAAAAACAAATTAGCATTAATTGGTGGTTTACAATTGTATATATTATTCATTAATTTGTTTCTTTCCTTACTTCGTATTCTAGGTAGCAGAGATTGATGAAAGTAGAAAAATAACATTTGAAAGAGTCCTAAATGGGCTCTTTTTTTTGACCAATTTTCCAGATTCGATTTAATTTCAAATGTTTTAATTAAATTCGAAACGAAACCAAAGTAATGGCGAAAAAATTAATCATTGAACAACCAAAAGCTAAAACCACATCATTGTGGAGCTGGAATATCTTATTCATTTTAATCGCTTTTATTTTTTACGGAAATTCAATAAGAAATGGCTATTCCATGGATGATGAATACGTTACATCAACTAATTCTCAAAAAAATGAACTGGTAGAACTCGGCGCTGGCGGCATTGGAAAAATATTTACTTCACATTCTTTCAAGGATGGAAAACAGAATTACGAATATCGACCTATATCAATCTATTCTTTTGCAATTGAGTGGTCATTATTTAGAGATAATGAAAACAGGGTTCATATTTCACATGCTATCAATGTAATTCTGTATGCTTTAATTGGCATTTTGTTATTTCAGCTGCTTCAAGTTATTTTTCAAGGTAAAGCTTCTCTATTTTCTGCCATTACGGTAATTTTATTTATGATTCACCCTATTCATTCTGAAGTTGTTGACAGTATTAAAAATCGTGATGAATTGCTGAGTTTAATTTTTGCAATTCTCGCGGCTATTCAAACTTTTCATTGGATCGATAAAAAACAAGGATGGAGAATTCTTTTATCATGTATTTTTATCTTGTTTTCACTTTTAAGTAAAAAATCAAATCTGCCTTTCATTGTTAGTATTCCACTCATGATTTACTTCTTCAGAGATGTGAAATTGAAAACAGTTGGAGTTACGCTATTGATGTTGTTTCTGGTTAAAATAGGATTCAATTTAGTTAAAAATCATTGGATGAATCTAGAAGAGACTAGTACAAGAGTTTTCAGCACCTTCGAAAATCCACTATTTGATTTGGGCTTTATGGAAAGGATTCCAATGTTTTTTTATACCAATTGGTTGTACATCCAAAAATTGATTTTTCCTTATCCATTGGCGTTTTACTATGGATATGATGCAATCCCCCTTGTTAGTTTTTCTGATTGGCAATTTTATTTCGGATTCATAATAATAACAATAACACTTTACTTTGCCTTCAAAGGCTTTATAAAAAAATCTGTTTTATCCTTCGGGAT
>JBIIHD010000161.1:0-4225 GCA_044236095.1 Crocinitomicaceae bacterium
GAAAGCCGAAAGCTGAAGAAGAATACATTGCTGGAGTTCCTTTGATTCAAAACTTTTGGTTGAACGACAGTTCTAATACCCAAACAATTAAAAACGGGTTTGGCAGCACTAAAAACTATTTTAATAGCGGTAAATTGAAGGAGGTTTTCCAAGTCGAGAGGGGTTTGAAAAATGGTCCTTACCAAGAATACAGCGCTCGAGGGGCATTACTAGTAGATGGGTTTTTTAAAAATGGATATAAAGATAGTTGTTGGATAACCTATTATTATAATGAACAAATTGAAAAAACGGCCTGCTACAAGCAAGACACGTTGTACGGAGATTACAAAACATTTTATGAGAACGGCAATGCAAAGGTGTTGGGGTTTTATGAGAATGGAAAAAAGTCAGGAAAATGGCAATGGTTTGGCGAAAACGGAAAATTAGATTCAGAGGGCACTTTTGAGAATGATTTACAGCATGGTGAATGGCGTTATTATTTCAGTAATGGGGAATTGTCATACATTGCTAGGTATAAAAACGGGAAAAGAGAGGGGGAGTGGGAATATTTTTATACGGGTCTAAAACCCTACAAAAGAGGAAATTATCAAAACGATTTAAAGAATGGAACATGGAAAACGTATTATGAAACAGGTGTTCTTTTAATGGAAGGAAAATACGCGAACGATAAAGAAGAGGGTGAATGGATTAATTATTGGGAAAACAGAAAAGTAAAAAACATCGCTCAGTTTTCAAATGGAGAACTAGAAGGGACCTGGAAGTCTTATTCGCCATATGGAAAATTAAAAGCGGAGGGGTATTATAATCAAGGTCTTCAAGTAGGAAAATGGACTGAATGGTTTGAAAATGGGCGTCTTAAAGAAATAGTTAATTACAAGGTAATCAATAAAAAGTCAAAAGCGAATGATGTCGTTTTAAAAGGACGCGTAAGAAGAATTTCTGTTAAACATGGAGAATTTGTAACGTGTTCAAACAAGGATTTTCAAGTAACAGAGGTTGGAAGATATAAAAAAGGAGAAAAGACAGGTGTTTGGCAAGCATATCATCCTGGTGGCCGATTAGTAGCTGTAGAAAACACATACAAAAACGGAAAACTTCATGGCGTTTCTCGACAATATGATCGAAAAGGCAAGATCATACAATCATCCACGTATAAAAGAGGGCTTTTAGATGGCCCCATGAAATTATACAATGAAAAGGGAAGGATAACGAAGGAAATTGATTTTAAAAACGGGCAAAAGATTAACAATGGAATCCAATTCAAACCATAAAAGACTCTTTTTATTAAGGCATTCCGACGCTGAAGCAATTGGGAATAAAAAAGATTTTGATAGAGATTTAACTACAAAGGGTAAAAATAAGGTCGTTCAAACCGGTCAAATGCTTCGCGAATTATATTCTTTTGATCAAGTATGGTATAGTAGTTCAAGGCGCACTCAACAAACCATGGAGACGCTTCAATTATCTTCTAAAAACACCTTTGCTACGGATGCATTATATTTAGTGGAGGCAGATGAAATCCTAAAATTGGTTGGTGAATTTTCAAATCAATATCAAGAAATCTTAATCATAGGTCACAACAATGGATTAAGTGAATTCGCTTCTTTTCTTACGAATGAAGACATTCTGCTATCCCCTTGTGAATTTATTGAAATAGAATTAAATCTAAACGATTGGAAACTAACAAGCCGAGGAATTGGCACAATAAAAAGAAACATCTTAGTTCCGTAAACGTAAAAGCAGTTTTTTGATTTTCTTTTTTGAAGTTTTTATGAGAAAGATAAATCAAAACTAAAGCTTTGCATGTTGCAGCCGGATTAAAGTTTGGGTATCGCATTTAGAATGGCCTGCACGATATCATCGCTGTTTTGCTTTTGCATACAATCAAAATGTTTTTTTGGACACACATTAAAACCGATTTTAGAGCAAGGCCTACACGAAAGGCTATCAACCTCAAAATTAATGACTTGATTCAGGTTTGTAGGAGTGTACGCATACATTCCTAAAACGGGAGTGGTATTTCCCCAAACAGCAACAATAGGAGTGTCAAAACAAGCCGCTATATGCATTAGTCCGGTGTCATGCGTTAACAACACCCCAGAATTTTTAATAATAGAGGCAGAATCTAAAAGAGATAGTTTTCCGCAAAGAGAAATGATGTTTTTTTGATTAGCTTTTAATATGATTGTCTCTGCATCTTTTGACTCGTCTTTATTTCCCAATAAAACAATAGTAAGATCTATTTTATTAATAATTTCAACTAGTTTATCTATTGGTAACCGTTTCGTTTTAAATTGTGCTCCAATTGCTACAGCAACGAATTTTTTGGGCAATAGGTTATATTGGGTTAGTTCAAGTTCTTTTTTAGGATCAGTAAAAAAGTCGTTTGGCCCGTTGTCAGTAACTACTCCAAGTTTTTTTACGGCTGAAAAATATCTATGGACAACATGTTCGTTTTTATCCAGTAGATTCCACTTAAAATTCGTGAGTAGATATTTTTTCAGGTTCCTTTTCGGAAATGAGAATGAGGTACGCTTTAATGCTAATTTAAGTCTATGAGTTCTCAGATTGTTATGTAAATCAATGATATAGTCATAGTTTTCTTGTTTTAATTCATCAATTGTTTCATTCCAATTATTTCCCAAGCAAAATATGCGACTAATGTAGGGATTGAATTCAACTAATTCGTGGAATTTATCCTTGGTAAGAAAATGAATAGTGGCGTGAGGTAATTGGTTTTTAATACAGCGAATGACTGAGGAAGTAAGAACAATATCACCAATAGAACTGAATCGGACAACTAAAATTTTCATGCTGGAAAAAAAGCGGTTATAAATGCACCTAATCCACGCTCAAAGTTAATGATAATATTCATGTTAACGGGTTCTGTTGTCTATTAAGGCTTTGTTAATAATAGGCATTTAAGTTTTATTTATTCTTATTAAAATGGAATGTTGTTCTTGTATAACATTACCTTTGTAAGGCAAATTATAATAGTGTTTAATTTAAAGATTTTTCAGCATTTTTATATAGGTGTTCGCACTTATTTTTATTCAATAGGCTTTATTGTCCGACATGGATATTATTTCTATTTTGTGATTCCTTTTTTACTACTGTTTGGTATTTATTATTTTGGCTATCAATTAAAGAATAATGTTTTTGAAGCAAAACTAGATACAATAAATAGCTTGGTTTGGTATTTAATTTATGCTTTAGTCGAAGTTTCAGTTGGTCTTTTATTGATGAGGTTTGCGAAATATTTGGTTGTTGCACTTCTTTCACCTTTATTGGCTCACATTTCAGAGAAAACAGAACGTATTCTTACAGGCGAAAAACAAAAATATAGTTGGCAGCAATTTAAAGAAGACGTTATTCGAGCGTTGAAATTGATAATACGAAATTTTATATTATATTATTTTTATTTTTTACTCATTCAGTTAGTTGCTTTTTTATTTTGGGATAACCCAAGCGAAAGCCCCTTACAATGGTTAAATGTACTTATCTGTGCTTACTATTATGGATTTAGTTTTATCGATTACGTAAATGAAAGACGACGACGCAACGTGAATGAAAGTATTTTATTTATAAGGCAACACAGTGGACTTGCTTTTTCTATAGGCTTACTTTATTATTTTATGATTTTTGTTCCGGTTGATTTGCGAATCTTCTTTGAGTATACGTTTACTTTAAGTAATACATTTGAATTATTTCAACAGTTATTTTGGTGGATGTTAGCGGCCTCAGCTCCTATATTGGGGATTGTTGCAGCAACAATAGCCATGAATGAAATTGATCCTCCTAAAGGTGCAGCTTTAGAAATGTCTTCAGATGTTTATAGCAACGAGGAATAATTAAAGATAAGCGTTCAATTCTCTCCAGATAAGTGAATGTGCTCATTTAATGATTCATGAACATTAAGAATTATTAGTTGATAAAAATCGTCACTTTCATGGTTTACTTGAACCTTTTCAAGTGCGTTGTAATACTTCATTCTGTGCGATAGATTTCCTTTGAGATTTGCAATTGTATATCCATTTTGAAGCAAGATTAAATTCATAATCAATCTTGAAGTTCGTCCATTTCCATCTATGAATGGATGAATCGAAACCAGACGCTCATGCATTTCAGTAGCTAAAATTACTGGATGCAAAGAAGATTTTTGTGTTTCATAAAACAGAAAATAGTCTTCCATCATTTTCTCAATCAAATAAGGTTCTGGAGGAAT
>JBIIHD010000162.1:0-4224 GCA_044236095.1 Crocinitomicaceae bacterium
CACGAATAATAAAAGTTCCATTATTTCTCTTGGCAAAGAGGTAATTATACAGTGCGGTTCGAACTCCTCCCATGTGCAATGGGCCGGTAGGTGAAGGAGCAAATCTGACGCGAACAGGTTTAGACATATCCAAAATTTTGTGCAAAGATAATTGATTTCAAAAGTAAAACCAGCATGCACACAATCAGCCATCTACTTTTGTCAAACTATTCTTTAACAATTAACGCTCTAAGCTCTTTTTTTTGAAATATTTTTACTACTTTTGCGACCTTGAAATAAAAAACAATGACTGAAAATTTTTCTTTTGACGTTCTAAAAAATAAATTTAAAAATAATAAGCGATTTAAAATTGCTTCATTTATTGCTGGAGGTGTTCTTGTCTTGGCATTGGGTGGTTTTATTTATTATTGGTTTTTTTGGAAAGCCACAAATGACAAATCGAAAGATGCTTATTGGAAAGGATTGAACTATGCGACAAAAGATTCTACAAGCATGGCCATCAATGAATTAACCAAAGTTAAAAAGAAGTATGATGGTTACATTGGTGGTGAAATAGCTCAATTTGTATTGGCTCGTCAATACATGTCTAAAGGAGAATTTAAGAAAGCAATAACGGAATTAGATGAAACTAGTTTAGATGATACTTTTTTATCAGCGATGCGCTTGGGATTAAAAGGAGATTGTCATTCAGAGTTGAAAGAATACAAAAAAGCGGTTGAAGCATACTTTGAAGCATCTGAAACAAATGTGAACGATTACACAACACCTATGTATCTTTTCAAAGCGGGACTGAATTCTGAAAAAATAAATGACTTCAAAAAAGCGACAGAATACTACTCTAAGGTACGTGATGAATATCCGCGATACGCAACTCAAATAACCGTGGATAAATACGTGGCAAGAGCATCAGGAAAAGTTGTAAAATAATTTTTGATGGCTACGGAACATCATAATCTTTCCTATTTCAATCCGAAAGATGTTCCAAATGGCTCAGAATTCAAAATTGGTATTGTTGTTTCTGAGTGGAATTCTGAAATCACACTTAATCTTCTGAAAGGAGCTCAAGAAACACTTTTAAATTCTGGAGTAAAAGAATCGAATATTTTAATACATTTTGTTCCAGGCACTTTTGAGCTAGCACTAGGCGCACAATTCTTATTTGAAAATACAACAATTGATGCCGCTATCGCAATTGGAGTGGTTATACAAGGAGAAACAAAACATTTTGATTTTGTTTGTCACGGTGCAACTCAAGGAATAATGGATGTGAGTTTGAAATACAATAAACACGTATCATTTTGTGTATTAACTGATTTGAACATACAGCAATCCATTGATCGTTCAGGAGGGAAACACGGAAACAAAGGGGTTGAATGCGCAATTGCTGCTTTGAAAATGATTCAGCTTCAGAATAATCTTTCTAAAAAATCGTAAAAATGACATTGATTAAATCTATATCCGGTATTCGCGGAACAATTGGAGGTGCTCCAGGAGATGGACTAACGCCTGTTGATGCAGTGAAATTTGCATCTGCTTATGGTACGTGGTTAAAATCAAATTCTCCTTCAAACAAAGTTAAAGTTGTAATTGGAAGGGATGCACGAATTTCTGGAAAAATGATTAGCGATTTGGTGTGTTCTACCTTGTGCGGTTTGGGGATTGATGTAATTGATTTGGGATTATCGACGACGCCAACAGTAGAAATAGCCGTTCCCCTAGAAAATGCAAATGGAGGAATTATTTTGACAGCTAGTCACAATCCAAAACAATGGAATGCTCTCAAATTACTAAATGAAAAAGGAGAATTTATTTCAGGTTCGGATGGAGAAAAGTTATTAGAAATTGCTGAAAAAGAAGATTTTACATTCGCCGAAGTGGATGATTTAGGAACATACAAACAAGATGATTCTTATCTTAAAAAACATATTGATTCAATTCTTGCTTTACCATTAGTAAATAAATCAGCTATTGAAAATGCCAATTTTAAAGTGGTTGTTGATGCTGTAAATTCAACAGGAGGAATTTTCGTTCCTGCTTTGTTAAAGTCACTTGGAGTGAAAGAAATCGTTGAGTTGTACTGTGATCCAACTGGTCATTTTCCTCATAATCCTGAGCCTTTACCTGAGCATTTGGTTGAATTATCTCAATCCGTTGTTTCAAATAAAGCGAATTTGGGAATATCCATTGATCCTGATGTAGATCGTTTAGCTTTAGTTTGTGAAGATGGAAGTATGTTTGGAGAAGAATATACACTTGTTGCTGTAGGCGATTATGTTTTGTCTAAAACTCCTGGAAATACGGTTTCAAATATGTCATCCACAAGAGCATTGAGAGATGTAACAGAAAAACACGGTCAATCATATTCTGCATCGGCAGTTGGAGAGGTGAATGTGGTGGTAAAAATGAAAGAAACAAATGCTGTAATCGGAGGAGAAGGAAATGGTGGGATTATTTATCCTGAATCACATTACGGTAGAGATGCCTTAGTTGGAATTGCTTTATTTTTAAGTCACTTGGCCGAAAAGAATTGTACAGTAAGCGAATTAAGAGACTCTTATCCGAAATATATTATCTCAAAAAATAAAATTGAATTAACCCCTTCAATTAATGTTGATGAAATTTTGCAAAAGATGATCGAGGATTTTGAAAATCAGGAAATTGATACCACGGATGGTGTAAAAATTTACTTTGATAAAGAGTGGGTTCATCTAAGAAAGAGCAATACTGAACCAATAATAAGAATTTATTCAGAAAGTCAAAATAAAGAAAAGGCCGAGGAATTAGCTCAGACAATTATTAAAAAGATCAAGAGTTTAATTGATTAACCCTTGAGTTCTTCGATTTTATTCAAGACATCTTCAAGACCTTCTTTGAATTTCTCAAAATCCTCTTTGTATAAGAAAATCTTGTGTTTTTGGTAATTTTCATAACCGTCTTCACTGGTTACTTTCTTACTCTCCGTCACAGTAATGTACAAATCATTACTCTTAGTTGACTTCACATCAAAGAAATATGTTCTCTTGCCGGCTCTTACCGCTTTCGAATAAATTTCGTTGTTTTGATCATTTGACATATTCACTTTTTTATACAAATATATTATTTTCAATATATTCCCAACATAGACGCTTAAATTTGTTTAATAGTTTCTTCACACATCTTTAAAATTTTTCGAACTTCATCAAGGGTTGGTGCTTCGGCATAATTACGTAAAACCGGTTCAGTTCCTGAAGGGCGAATCATCAACCAACGCTGATCATCGAAGAAATACTTGAAACCATCTGTTGTTTGCAGTTCTTGAACTTTATATTCTCCAAAACTTTCGTATTTGTTCTCCTTACAATTTTGAATAATGTGATTTTTTAATTCTTCAGTAATATGAAGATCATTGCGTTCAAATTTGAATTCACCAATCAAATCATAGACTTCTTCAATCAATTCATCTAGTTTTTTACCAGACTTCGCCATGAATTCCCAGATGATTAATCCCATCCAAATCCCGTCTCTTTCGGGAATATGGCCTTTTACGGCAATTCCGCCTGATTCTTCGCCGCCCAACAAAACATCTTCTTGGACCATAATAGAAGCGATTTCTTTGAATCCGATTTTGGTGATCTTCTGAGGTAAATTGTAAATTTTGCAAAGTCGATCTACTCGTGGAGTTACACTAAAAGCAGTTGCAACCATCCCTGATAAATGCTTGTATTTCACCATGTAGTGGATGAGTAATAAAATTATATGATGAGAATCTATAAATTCTCCTTTACCATTGTACAGTCCAATTCTATCGGCATCACCATCTGTCGCCAAAGCGCAATCTACTCCCGGATTTTCTTTAATGTAACTTTCTAGTTCTTTTAGATTCTTTGCAATTGGCTCCGGTGCCTGTCCCATAAATGAAGGATTGTAATCACAATGTAATAATTCAACTTCAGGTAAAATTTTCTTCATCACATTCTGTCCAGCGCCATACATGGCATCGTAAACCAAGCGTAATCCAGAAGTTTTTATTGCATGTAAATCAAAATTAGCTTTCACGTGATTGATATACATGGTTTCCAAATCCATAATTTCTAATGTGCCCGACTTTTCAGCTTCCTTTAAATCTATTTTTGTGTATGCTGAATTTGCGTGAGCGGGAATTATATCTTCAATTTCTTGAATGTATTCAGGTTGTAAAGGTCCACCAAAATCTGCTTTTATTTTATAGCCATTATAAGAAGGTGG
>JBIIHD010000163.1:0-4202 GCA_044236095.1 Crocinitomicaceae bacterium
CCTGCTTTTATTCTGCGGTTTTCCCCACACGAAAAACGAAATAGACTACATCGTTTTCAACATATTTACGCCTGGTTTTTTTATGGCATGATGACAATGATGTGGTCAACTACCAAAGATTTTCAACAGGCATTACGATATAAATCAAAAGGGTTAATTGAAACACAAAAAATAACATTTTCATATCATTTATTTTCGATCATTTGTAGTAAGATTGTTTATTATATGGTTGTTTTTGTGCTTCCACTTTTACTAAGTCCGGCTCCATGGTATTGGTTACTCATTGGTTGGGTATCGATGCAATTTGTATGCGGGTTAATTCTTGCTGCCATTTTTCAACCAGCACACGTCGTACCAAGTTCAGATTATCCTTTACCTGATGAATCTGGCAATGTTGATGCTGATTGGGCGGTAAATCAATTGTATAATACAGCAAATTTTGCTCCTAAAGCCCCGGTGTTTACATGGTATGTCGGAGGATTAAATTATCAGGTTGAACATCATTTATTTCCGAATATTTGTCATATTCATTACCCTAAAATCTCAAAAATTGTTGAAAAAACAGCAAAAGAATTCAACTTGCCTTATCATTCCTACTCTAGTTTTCTCTCTGCTTTAGCGGGTCATACTCGTATGCTTTATAATTTAGGGAAATACGATAATGCTCCTGCCATTCATTAATTAAAATGATTGTAATAAATATAAGGTTTATTCTATTTATTATTTTTCTATTTACTATTGATTTTAGTATTACCCAAGAACCATATGTTCTTTCTGAAGAAGAACTTCTAAAATTTGATGACTCAATCAATAATAATGCTGAAGTTTTGCGTTTACAATTATTAAAAGAGTTGGAAAATCCATCAAAAAATAGGGAATTAGAAATTGAGTTTCAAGTTGACAGATTTAAAATAATACAAAATATCCAAAAACGAACTGAAGAATATGTTAATCCTTTCGGGCAAAATATGAACAAAATAAATTCTTTTGAAGAAATAGAATATGACAAACTTCTGAATAAATATTACCAAAAACTTCTAAATAAATTAAAAGAGCCTGATAAAGAAACACTGAGACAAGCACAACGAAACTGGATTAAATTTCGAGATAGCGAGATTAAATTAATAGATATCATTTATTCGCCAAATTATTCTGGGCCAGGTTTTTTACCGATACTTTCTGGAAGTTCTACGATTTCTGAACATACAAAGAATAGAACAATTGAAATATATAATCTGCTTCTTGCAATAACACTTGACTAATTTTCTTTCATTTAAAGTGGAAATGAAAATATTCATATGAATTTAGAAAAAATCAGATTACATTGCCTACAAAAACCAGGGGTAGAAGAATCGTTTCCATTTGATAACCAAACTCTAGTTTTTAAAGTGGGCGGAAAAATATTCGCATTAATAGATATTGAATCGTCAGATAGGCTTAATGTTAAAAGTGATCCAGAACAAGCAATTGAACTTCGGGAAAGGTATGATGCCGTTATTCCTGGTTATCATATGAATAAAAAACATTGGAATACATTAATTATAAATTTAGATTTTTCAGATAAACAGATATTACAATGTATCGATGAATCCTATTCGCTTGTATTCAAAAGCCTTCCTAAGAAATTGAAAGATGAAATTGCGCTTCGATAAGTACATTTGGTTTGTTCGATTAACCAAAACAAGAAAAGAGGCTACAGAGCTTATCAAACTTGGACGAATTAAACTAAATTCATTTGAAGTTAAGGCATCAAAAGATGTTTCTGTTTCAGACGTAATTATTGTAAAAAAACATAATGCTCTTTTTACTTTTAAAATTATTACCATCCCGGAAAGGAGATTAGGGCCAAAATTAGTGTCTGATTATATAGAAGATATTACCCCGGAGAACGAAAAAATAAAACTCCAAGAATATCTGAATGCTCAAAAAGAATATCGTCAATTCGGGACAGGTAAACCTACCAAAAAGCAACGACGTGAACTGACACATTTAAAAAGTAACTAAATTTATTTTCACAGTTTATTCTTTCTTTAAATTAAACAGTATGAAATTTACTCCATTCTTATTCGTTTTCTTTTCTAGTATATACTGCATGGGCCAACAAGCCTATTGGCAACAGTCGGTTGATTATCAAATCCAGGTAACAATTGATGACAAAACCGGAATTGCGACAGGCGAAGAAAAACTCATTTACTTCAATAACTCTCCGGATACATTGAAAGAAATTTATTTTCATTTATATTGGAACGCCTTCAAAAAAGGAAGTCATTATTTCGAAAAAAATAGCAGTCAAAAATTAAAAGATTCTGATTTTGGAGAGATAAAAATTGAAACTGTTTCTATTGAGAATGAACCCCACCAAATCGCTGTATTCGAATCAATTGGGCAGATAAAACTGAAAAAAAATCTACTCCCTGGAAAAAGTACAGAAATTCAATTGAAATTCAAATCAGTACCACCATCTTGTATTAATCGTGCTGGAAAAAACAATAAGGCAGGAACTGACTTTACATATACACAATGGTACCCGAAAATTTGTAGATACGACCACATGGGTTGGCACACTGATCCTTATTTAGGTAGAGAATTTGCAGGAACTTTTGGCAAGTTTTCGGCTCAAATAACCTGTGATAAGTCATTCCTAGTGGCCGGGTCTGGTAGTTTAAAAGATAAAAAATATACGAATAAGGGCTGGGTTTCAACGACCAAATCAGATGATGAAAAAAACATGGCGAAATGGGAGTTTTATGGGGAAAATATTCATGATTTTGCCTTCGCTCTCGATAAAGATTGGATTCATGAAGAAATTAAAATAGACAACATTGAATTTCATTTTTTCTACCATTCAGAATTTACTGCTCAATGGCAAAATCTTATTCAAAATTGGTCTAAAGCATACTCAATCTGCAAAAAAGAGTTTGGCACTTATCCCTATCCACAATTTTCTTTTATTCAAGCGGGCGAAGGCTACATGGAATATCCCATGTGCACAATGTTAGAGGCGAGTCGTTTTGATTTTTTTAATACCGCATGTCATGAATTTATGCATAATTATTTTTACGGTATTTTCGGAACAGATGAAAACTTACATCATTGGATGGATGAAGGCATAACTTGCTATGCGGAAGAGCGAATTAGCAATATTATGCAAGAAGATATTAACCCCGCTAAAGGAGCAATTTCCAATTACAATTGGATTTCAGAGATGTATAAAGAAGAACCTATTTCAACCGCTGCAAATCATTTTGAAGACGATTACCCTTATTACAATGCGGCATATTTCAAGGGTCAACTATTTCCAGAACTAATTAGATATATCATAGGAGATTCTATTATGAAAATAGGTTTTAAGCGTTATTATGCTAAATGGAAGTTTAAACATCCTGAACCAAATGATTTTGTCAAAACCTTTGAAGATGTCTCTCAAATGGAGCTCACTTGGTTTCAAAATTACTGGTTAAATACTACAAAAAAAATAGATTTTTCTATTGATAGTGTTGAGAAAGTTAAAGAAGGTATTCGAATTGTTTTTAGCAACAATGGAATTCCAATGCCACTTGAATTCGCAATAATATTATCCAGCGGGGAAGTTCAATATTACCATATCCCAATAGATTTAACAAATAATATAAAAACTAATTTCCGACGAAAAACAGAAGTATTACCCAAATGGTCATGTGCGTCAAAATCCTATACTATTCTTTTGCCAGATTTAAAATGGAAAAACATTTCAGAAATACAACTCAATCCGGATGAGATTCTACCAGATTCAAATGAAGAAAATGATCGTTTTATAAAACCCTAGTTGAGCTTTGTAAATCTCATTCTCACAGAGTCTTTTTGAGTTAGAAATTCAATTGTATAAATTCCAGTGGACAACATATTCAATGAAATCAAATTTGTAAATGACATTTCATTGATTAACTTTCCATTTGAGTCATAAATTTTAATCCACTCTGCAACACCTGATACATTTAATACTTCTGTAGATGGATTAGGAAAAATACCGAACATATTTGCTTGATTTTCAGACAATCCCGCATTCGAATCGACGAAAACTGAGTCAATTAATTGGCAATCATTTGCGTCAGTTACATTAACAGAATACCAACCACTATTCAAATAAACCGCCATTGATTCAGTTTGTGAATTCATATCATTCCATTCATACGAATAAGGAGCTGTTCCACCGTTTACATTGA
>JBIIHD010000164.1:0-4180 GCA_044236095.1 Crocinitomicaceae bacterium
ACGAGCAAATATGAATAAAATTATTACTGAAACGATGAAGAGTCCAAAAAGGATTAGATAAAGTGGGAGATTTAAATTAAAAATCACCTCATCAATCTTTGTTTTTGAAGATACAATATAAATCTCTCCGCTAATTAACTCTGTTTTAAAAGGGAATTTCTGAACTATATATTGGGCCGAGTCTAAATTAAGAACAGAAATTTTTGAATTTACAGGATTAGAATACTGCTCTATTTTTTTTCCTTGTTCATCCTTTACAACAACAGCTACTTTTTCAAAATCATCGCTACTTTTTGCTAAATCAAGTGCTTTTTTCAACCCATTTAAATTTTCATTTTCAACAGATAGTTCAACGCCTAACGCAATACTTTTTGCTAACTCTTGCAACTCGGATTTTCTATTCTCAATATATAGTTGTTCTTGCTTTACTGAATAATAGTAAGCAACTATTGCCAAAATGCACAAGAAAAAAGCAACGAATGGAAACCAAATACGAAATACTAATGACCGCATGCTATTTAATTTGAATAACATATTGAACGGGACAAGTTGATCCTTTTTGAATAATCCCAATAGCACCCGGTGTTTTTTTAATGTACTCAACAATCTCTGAATCAGTTCCATAAAAAATCGGAGGGTTTGCTCTTCCTTGAAATACAAGTGACAACCAATATTTTTTTACACCCTGATGTGTTGTACCAAAAATTAACGTCGCTATTGATTCTGCTTGAGTAGATTCTGAAGAATGAAGTACGACTTTTACAGATTTTCCATTTCCCCAAAGCGTATATTTGCCTTTAAAATAAGATTTAGCTTGGGCTTGAGTTAATTGAGTTACACCAGTCGTATTTCCAATTATTTTATAGTCAGAAAAAGCTTGACCATATAGAATAGCAGAAAGAAAAACGCTATACACTACAAATAATAATCTAGAAGCCATATGCAAATTGAATTTTGAAGTCTAAAATATTCGTTGGAGAGTGATTATTCATAAAATTCATCCAATAGCCTATTTGAGCTTTAACATTTAATGTTTCAGAAAATTCATAACGGTATCCCAACCACATTTTCATTATATCGTAGTGATACGTGAACAAATCATTCTCAGCGATTGAAACCCAATCCAATATTGCATAAGGAATATGGTTTTCCTTTATTCTGTATCCGTAATAGGTATAATTTGAAAGATTATTGGCATTTCCTAAAGTATCCGTATGAGTTAAATTGTAGGAAAATTCGTTTAAAAACTCATGTTTTCCTCCAAAATACGCAATTGACTGACTTATTAGATGATAATTCAATTGACCTTTATATTTTGTTCCATGAACATGCGATGGTGCAGTAGTGTGCCCACTATGCACTCCTGTCACCGATGCATCACTTAGAAAATCATAAAAATAAGAGGCGCCAATTCTCCAATTATCGGTTGGCTTTAAATGAAAAGCGACTGTTGTTGCCGGACTTAAATTATCATCTGATGCATCAGAAGCACTAATTCCATTTCCAATTACAACATCATACCCGAAATTCCATTTTCCTAAATTCTGTCCTTGAAACTGAATACCTAGATTGTGTAAAGGGACCAAATAACTAAAGGATGTTGGTCTATCAATAGATGGAAAAAAAACTCTTCCATGGTGATATACATCATTCCAATAATTTACGGGTGTATGAATTTTTCCGGTTATAACTGAATGGTTTTTGTAATAATCAAATTTCAATCGAGCTCGTTCAATACTTGCGGAAAATGTTGTAGGCGTCCCTTTTGAATAACGTACCACAAATTCCCCAAGAAAACTTATTCGGTCATTAAAAGATGAATTAACAAATAAATCGTGTTCTCCTAATTCAAAATTAGAATTCGAAGGATCATCTGACTTATTAAAATCATGATTATAAATATAATTCATATGCCCATATCCATTCACAACTCCTTTCAATCGTTGACCAAATACAGAACCAAAAAATAGTAAAAAAACAACTGCTAAAAAATACCTCTCCATTTTACTTGCTTTTATTGTTAACTATAGGTTTTAATACCTGAAATAAGGTTGCTTCATCCCATGGTTTATGAACAAAGCAAGTCAATAAACCATCCTGCTCCAACTCGGCGACTTGAACAGTGTTTGCTTGTCCGGAAAGCATAATGCAAGCTATATCGGGTTTTTTCAATTTTATTGCACGAATTAATTGTGCTCCATTCATGCCAGGCATTTGAAAATCAACCAAAATAAAAATTACATCAATTTGCTCTTGTAACAATTCATCAAAATTATCCAATGCATCTTGAGGGTTCGTAAAATATTCGAGCAAGGTACACTTGGTGTCAATTATTTTTTCTAATTGGAAACTCAACATTTGTAGAATATGTGGATCATCATCCACACAAATTACCGCATATTTTAAATCATCCATCATTTTTTAAATTTTACTATAAATTTTGTTACTAAATCATTTGAAAACAATTCCAATTTTGCATTATGCTCCTGGATTACACTACTTACTATACTTAATCCTAAACCAGAACCGTTTTTCGCACCTTTTGTTGTAAAAAATTTCTCAAAAATTCTATCCTGTATTTCTTGCGGAATTTTCGGTCCATTATTCTCCACACTAATTAAAATATCACTTTCAGTTTCTGAAGAAACAATACGAAGTAACCCTCTTTGATTTATTTCACCCATGGACTCAATTGCATTTTTAATCAAATTAGACCAAAGCTGGAACAGTCGAATATCGATTCCAATTATCGTAAGTTTCGTATCTACTAAAAACTGAACATCTGTATTTCTTTTTAACTCGTAATTGAAAATATTCAACACAGTAGCAATGTTTTTTTGAATATTTATTTCGATTTTATCGGAAGACTTTTTATTACGAATAAAGGATCTTAAATCGTTAATAACTTGTGAGGCTCGTTCTCCTGAAGAAAGAATTGTATCCACAAAGTTTCGTGTCATTTGAATGTGATAGATCAGATCTAAAAATTCCTTTGAATTTCGAGCACTTACTATCGCGGATATTAATTCTTCATCTGTACTATTCACTCTGTTTTTTACTAACCCAGCAGCCAAACTTTCAACTTCTTCACCACTTAAATGACTATAATTTTTTCTTAAAAAAGATCTAAATGACTCTATTTCTTTTCGTTGTTGCAATCCACCTACAAACAACTCTATTTGTGTTTGGGAGGCACGTTCACATGCAATTTGAATTTGTTGAGGATCACATTTATAAATTGTATCGTGGAAAAGTGTTTCAAGCGTATAACGAATATTCTCAGCTCCACTTTTTATGGCTCCGAGTGGTGTGTTTAAATCATGGGCAATACCAGAGGCAATTTCACCAATGGTAACCATCTTCTCCTGATCTGCAATAGATTTGGCAAGCTCTAAATTTGTTTTGGTTTTCTCTTGCACTTGCTGCTCCAAGCCTCTATTGATCTCCTCAATATCATCTTTAGCTTGTTGAATTTGTTTCATGTAATCTGTTCGCTGGGAAACATTGACAAGCATTTGGGCATACAATTCTAATAAATCTTGTTCCTCTCTTGTAAAACTCCTGAAATCTCTAACAGCATCGAAACCTACAAAACCAATACAAGTATTGCCGTCCATCATTGGAATGGCAACAAGACTTTTAATCCCTTGCACTTCAATCATTTCCCTAAATTCAGAAGTTGGTAATTGGAATACATTCGGAATCACGATAGATTCTCCGCGCGAATGTGTTTCTACCCAAACAGGCACTGCGCTAAACGGTAAATTTTGTAAATGTTCAATTTGAGGATCAATTCCTTCAGCACACCATTCATAAAGATTGGAAGTCGTTTCGATTTCGTAATTATAATCAAAAATATATACTCTATCCACCTTAACAAATACTCCAATTTCTGCCATGGACTTATTGATAGAATTTTCAACTTCGTTCAATGGAATATTAATGTAATCCGAAGAAATCTTAACCAAGAGTCGTTGTAAATTTGCTTTTCTTTCTAATTCCTCTTCAGCCAATTTACGGTCTGTTATTTCATGTCGAATAGATAGATAATGGCGTATCTCACCATTGAGATCAAGGACCGGATATATTATGGAATCTACCCAATATAATTCTCCATTTTTATTTTTATTACAAACCTCTGCTCTCCATATTTTTCCTTGTCTAATAGTGCTCCATAATT
>JBIIHD010000007.1:0-13514 GCA_044236095.1 Crocinitomicaceae bacterium
ATACCATGGAGCCGGACTTAGTAAAAGTGGAAGCACAAAAACAACCATATAATAAACAATCTTACTACAAATGATCGAAAATAAATGATATGAAAATGTTATTTTTTGTGTTTCAATTAACCCTTTCGATTTATATCGTAATGCCTGTTGAAAATCTTTGGTAGTTGACCACATCATTGTCATCATGCCATAAAAAAACCAGGCGTAAATATGTTGAAAACGATGTAGTCTATTTCGTTTTTCATGTGGGGAAAACCGAAGAATAAAAGCAGGAGGTTTAATATCCTCATCCATTCCTGAAACATTTGTATATGTGTGGTGAAGGACATTGTGTTGAATTCTCCAATTTGCATCACTTCCTCCAAGCAAAACCATTGTTTTACCTATAATTTTATTTATAAATTCATTTTTGGAATATGCACCATGATTGGCATCATGCATAACGGAAAGTCCAACACCCGCCATGCCAATTCCCATTAGAATCCATAATAGCAAATAAACAGGAAAAGAAACTTCACTAAATAACACAAATCCAAAAGGAACAAGATAAAGGCTTAACATGAAAATGGTTTTCACCACCATATTAGCATTGGCGTGTCGTGAAATATTTTTTTCCTTGAAATAATTATTAACCCGTGACCTGAGAACCTTATAAAAATCTGTATTTGTTGATCCTGTAAAACGGATATTTTTATGACGCATTCTTTTTCTTTTTGTAAAGATAGCAGATTTAAGACGATTTTTTATACTTTAAGAATTACTTTTTGCATATTGTTTAGTTGATAAATCAAATGCGCTGAAAAGCACGAAAAAGTAAAAGGATTAGAGTTAATAAAATATTCCAAATCTCAGGTAAGGCAAATAGTACGTTCAATCCGATGAGTAGACCCCAAAAAGAAATGGCTATCCAGTTATACAGTGCGGAGATTTTTAATTTGTTTAAATCAAGCTTGGTGTTAATCTTTTTTATTTCAATTACTATGTCTTGCTTCATTTTCATTCGTGAAGCAAAATAAAGAAGTGGAATGAGAATAAAACCTTGAGGTACACCCATATCTTCGAAAAGAAAAAAATCTTGCCATGCATTCAAAAGATTTTTATTTGTCGCAATGATTTTGAGCAGAAAATGAATTAAAGCAAACTCAACAATCCACAATCCCAAAAAGAATAAAAGTAATTTAATATCAACTATTCGTTTGGCTTTTAAAATGGTAGATTTCACATTTTGAATTGTTTCAATTCGAAAATATAACAGAAATAAATTTTCGATTATATAGAAAAAGAGTATGAACGAAAAAGACCAATTCCAAAAAAAATAACCTAGCAAGGGTATGGCGAGTTCTCCAATTATCTGAATAGTTCGGGCAATACGTTGATTCATTATTTTAAAGCGGCTACTCGCTCTTTAGATAGATCAAAATCCGGATTACTTTTAAGAGCTTTCGCATAGGATTGAAGGGCTCTTGTTCTGTCATTTTTATCCTCATAACATAGACCAATGTTATGCCAAGCCTTCACGAATTCTGGTTGTATATCCGTAGCCATCTGATAATAAACAATGGCGCTATCAATTTCATTTTCAGTGTGATATTGCTTAATGTAGCCTATATTAAACCAGCCTAAATGATATTTTTGATCAGCTTTCATTAAGGTTCTATAACCGATAACTGCCAGGTCATATCTACCTAACATTTGATCACAATAGGCTACACCATAAAGTGCATCAGAAAGATTTGGATTTAATGAAACAGCACTTCTGAACTTTTCGATTGCAATTTCGTATTTTTCGTCTTCGGTATACAGTTGACCTAATCTTAAATAAGCCAGTTCAAATTTTGGATCTTGTTGAATAGCTGTTTCATAGGAAGAAATTGCAAATTTCCTATTGTTTTGAGCTAAAAATATGGATCCTTTCATAATGTATGCGTCTCGATATTTGGGATTTATTCTCAAGGCCTGATTAACGTATTGAAGCGCGGTTTCAAAGTCAGCAAAGTATGAATATGTAGACGCCAAACCAACAAGAGCTTTTGTGTTTTTGGGTTGTTTTTTGACAATATATTGATAATGGTATTCAGCTCTGCTCATGTCTTTTTGATTCCTGGCCGGGTCATTTGCCAATACGTCTGCATACAATAATCTTGTATCAATTCTTGTACTATCGAGTCTGAATGCTTTTGAGGCATCAGGTTTGGCAATGTTAAAGTATGTTTTATTGTATTTTAATAAAAAGGAGTCCAACATGATGCTTCCTCTTTTTACTAATAGATCCACATTATTCGGGTTTTTTGCAATAAGGCTGTCTAGGCTTTTTGAATTCACCTCATTTTTGGTAGCTCCTTCGCTACAACTTGAAAGAGAGATTAGAATTGAAATTACAATGGTTAGTCGAATCATGAGTTAAATCTTGAACAAAAATACCTTTTTTGATGATCATAGTTGTAATTATCACTAAATTTGATCTAGAATTTAGTTCAAATGAAGCGTTTAATCATATTTGTACTTTTTATAGTGGCATTATTTTTAACGGAAAATGTTATTGCTCAGGGGTGTTCCCAATGTAAAATGCTTGCTGAACAAGGATCTGAAGTTGACGAAAATTCATTTGGTAGCTCCATTAATACAGGAATTTTATATTTAATGATTATCCCTTATTTAATATTAATGTTTCTGTTTAGAGAGAAAATTATAGGATTTTTAAAAAGCCGTCTGAAAAACAAGCATTAATTAGTAGAAAGCCCCCCAGAATACCATGATTCCAGAGAGCCTCTCTACTCTATCATTAATGATTAAAATGGATTAATTTGTTTCTTTGCTTTAAGAACATTAAAACCTACATTGAATCCCACATAGCTTCCTCCTTTTTGAGATGAATAGAATATATTAACTGGTATGTTTAATGCTCCAGCTTTGAAGGTTCTTCCAAAGGCAAATACAAAAGAGGTATTTAATTTAGTGACACCACGTTTGTCAAAATATTCATTTGTAAAATTATAAGTTGATAGTCCTCCGGAAGCTTCTTTTGGAGTTGGGGCTATGAAATATCCATTTGTATTATATTGTGGGTCAGAACCATAGTTTTGCTGTGCATAGTAAGCCCAATCATCCTCTGAAAAATACCTCTGGTCCGCTCCGAATTTGTTTTCATTATCGAAAAAACCATTTGTTGTTCGTTTAATTCCAATTCCGGGTCCAAAAGCAAATTCCCAATTTCCCTTACCAAACCTAAATCCATTCATAAAAATAAAAGAAGGAATGAATTGACCTTGTTCAAGACCTGAAATATTAGCTACGCCTTCTACAAGAGCCGAAAAGTTTTCTGTTCCAACGTATTGTGCTTCTATTTGATATCCTATCATGCTTACAAACGGGGCAATTCCTAAACCACCTTGATCCTCTGGTCTTGTGGCAAATTCATTTATTGAACCGGTTAAGAATGCTCCTCCAATTCTTGGTCCTGTATTGTTAATCTTCCCGACATTATTAGACGTAATTATTTCATTTTTAAATGATAGTCTATCAACAAGAGTTTTGTCCACTTCTACTCCATGCAATTCCTTTAATAAAATTTCAATCATGCGTTGGATTTCCATTTCTTGATTATCGAATTCACGCACAGCAGATTTAAATATGGTCTTGTTCTTAACATCGATTATTTTTAACGTAATAGCAATTTTATTTCCTAATAGGTCTAAACTTCCACACATTACATAGTCTGTATTCAATGCGTTTCCCAATTTTATCAAACAATTTTGACCATAACATTCTTGGGCGAATTCAGGGTTTGACTTTATAACATCCGCCATGTCAAATTCATCATAAACTTTATATTTATTTAATTTGATAAGTTCCAATCGCATCATTCGAGCAGCGGATTCTGGCTTAATAGATAATGATGTTACATTAGGATTAGCAACAGCAATAGTAGACAGTTGCTCAGATGTTTGTGCTTTACTTAAAAAAGTAGTAAGTAAAAATAAAATCGTAAATAGAGAGTTTTGTTTTTTCATAATGTATTTTTAATTACACAAAGATAGTTGCAAAAAACAAAACTATTGTAATTGAATTTTAAAAGAACATAAAATTAAGTTGCGATATTCGCAACTTATATTCAGAGCCAAATCAAATTAAATACACGCTTTAAAATTTATAGAACCAACTACAAGTTGGAATCGGAAAAGAATAAATTTCGATACCATCATAAATAACCACTCCTGTTAGGGAAACTTGAAAAGCACGATTTTCTTTTGTTTGAAAACGCATTCCAGGCATTAGAATAAGGGCTTTAATGGAAGATGAAGACCCATTCTCATTAAGAGAACCAAGCATAGAATCAAAAATAAAGCTTGTCTTAGCTCCTACTTTTGCAATACCTGCAATAGAAATAATAACTCCTCCGATATTAAATGGATTTGATACATTAGGTTGTCTTAAATAACCATATCCAATACTTGCAGTAATATTGTTTTTTCTATCTCCACTCGTTACATTAGCAAAATGAAGTCCTCCAAAATAACTAAAATTATTCAAGTATCCTGATGTCCCAAATAAAGTGCCTAATGAAAAATTTAATTTTGGATTCTTAGTTGGAATTGTATATTTCATTGCCAAAGCTAAAGGACTGGCAATCCAAGTAGTCATTATTCCAATATTGAAATGATCTGTTAATGAAAAATGAATTTCAGGCCCATATAAGTTAACCATTGCATAATTCTCGCCTTTTTTTATTGGGAGGGCATTTGTTGTAAAAGCATGTCTCGTCGTAAAGGGTCCCTCTGAATGATATTCTCCTCTAACAATTGAACTTTTGTCTGTAATTTTTATAATGCTTTTTATATCAGATTTCAAGATGTAAATTTTTCCAATTTTTTCAGTTAGGATTAATATTTCTCTTCCATCATCACTAATTATCTTTCCGATAAATTCAGCACCATTTGTTTTAGTTATCACGTATAAATTAGTATCTGTATCAGATGAAGCAATTTGAACAGAATTTATAATCTCACTCTTGTTTTCCGTAACCAATATTTCTAATTGTGGAAAATCAAAAGATGACACAGATACATTGTCTTGAGAAACAGAGAACTGTGAAAGGAACATAAAAATCATAAAAAATCTTATACACTTTGTCATCACTTTTTAATTTTGATTACAAAGGTTATTATAAAAATTAGACTTGAGGAATTGAATTTCGAATGACCTAAAAGATAATTTGCGAATTACGCAAATATTATTCAAATGCTAGATCAGCTTCAATTTTTAATTTAAAGGAGCGAATCATTTTTTCTAGATCAAAAAAGTAAGAATTTCTATCTTTTTCGTTCACCCCGCTAATCAAATTCGAATTGGCCAATTGTTTATCGAGTATTTGTTTGGTATCGGCCACATAATTTTCATCGGTAGTATGAAGATAATTCATGATATTGTGCGATACGAAAATCCCCCGGGTTTCATTTGCCTGATAATAAAATGTAGCCTCAGTATTAATTGTTTCATTCATATACATACTAAAATCATTCCCCTCAGCGGGTGGAACCGTTCCATAAATAAATTTTTTTCCAACTATGGCTTGTGCTTTTAAATGTTCAATAAATAGTAATGCCCTTTCACATAAAAATAAGGCATAACTTGGATCTTGAAATAAATGTGCTTTGTAGTAATACCAAATCTGGCGCATGAACCCACGCATCAATTCTTGGTCAAAAATTTCAATAGAGGGAATTTGATTGTACAATTGTAATATTTCTTTACCCAATTCAAATGCCCGGTCAGATGTTTTTTCATGAACAAACTTTTGATTTTGATAATCAGGCATTAACAAATGGGTTTTAGCCCAAAAAAACAAACGAAAGCGAACTAATTGAGGAAAATTCAGCAACTGAAAAAACTGAACATTACTGATTGCCAATAAAATGGTAGGATTAGAAAGTGATTTTAGCGCTAGAAAACGATCTCTTATTCCTTCTAGGTAAGACTCTAATTTAAAGTCAAAGGTGTATAGTGGAGGATAGTCAAATAGCGCTTTACCTTTACCAACATTTGCTAAGGTATCAAATGAAATATCGAAATGTAAACAGAGTTTTTGAATTTCTTGAGCGGTTAAAGGTGTTTCATTTCGATATCTTCGGTAAACGGCATCAGGACTAATATGAAGTATGTCCGACAAAGCATTTCCGATGGAGTCTTGATTCGCTAGTTTTAGTTTAACCTGCTGAAAAATAAGACTTTGTATGTTTGGCTTCACCTTTTTTTAGAATTTATAAAACCAAGTACACATGGGAATTGGGAAAGATTGATTGTAACCTTGGTAAAAAACCGCAACTCCGGCTAAGGAAACTTGAAAAGCTCTATTTTCTTTGGTTTGAAACCGCATTCCCGGCATTAAAAACAAAGCGATAACGTTACTACTGGTATTACTTTCAACACCAACCACATTTTCGTACAAACCATTATTATAGTCAGGCGGTGTTGCTTCTTGAATGGTAGTAAATACAAATGTATTATCTCTACTTGAATTCGTAAAAGTTCCCAACATGGAATCGAAAATGAAACTTGCTTTTGCTCCAACTTTTGCAATTCCTGCTATGGAAAATAAAGGGCCTCTTATCCTATTAGCAGGATACATTCCATACAGGTAATTGTAGTTGCCATCCGTAGAATAATAAGTCGCAGGTTTTATTAATTCTTTACCTCTGTAATTAGAAACATAGCCATAACCAGCGCTAAAAGTAATATTGTTTTTTCTGTCTCCGTATGTGACATTGGCGAAATGCAACCCCCCGTAACCGTCAAAATTATTGAAATAACCAGATGTCCCAAATAACGTTCCTAGTGAAAAATTAAGTTTTTCAAATTTTGTTGGTATTGTATATTTCATGGCTAATACAAGTGGACTCGCTGCCCAAGTAGACATGACACCGAGATTTAAATGATTCGTTAACGCAAAGTGGACCTCCGGACCATATAAATTTATTAAAGCATAATTTTCACCTTTTTTAATGGGTAAAGCATTTGTAGTAAAAGCATGCCTTGTGGTAAATGGCCCTTCTGTATAAAACGCTCCTCTGATTATGGATTTGTTGTCCGTTACTTTTACAATACTTTTAATATCAGCCTTTGGAATGTATATCTTACCGAGAGCATCGGTTTGTATTAAAACTTCACGGCCATCATCACTTAAAATCTTCCCAATATATTCCTCACCATTCGATTTTGTAATTACGTAAGTATTCGTATCTTCTTGTTGAGTTTGGTTAATTACTTGAGCATTTATCTGTAGTACACAAAAACACATAAAAAGTAAAAAAAACATTTTCTTCATAACTTCTTTTTAAGCAAAATTAATCAGATAACTTAGAAAACGCTTATACTTTAATTAAAACAGTTCTAAATTAAAACAGATTTCAGTTTATGACAATCTCATGACAATTCAATTCAATTCTATGATGACCTTTGTCTTCGAAGTTGAAAATCGTGTTGGAATCCTTTCATATCATTGCTTTTACTCACCGCCAATTGGAAGTGAATCAGATTGGAATGCTTCATATTGACGAATCAGCTCAAAGGTTCAGGCTTGACATAGTCAAAGCTGCTCTAAATATATCCGAACTAATTTTTTTATCGACTTGCAATCGGGTTGAGTTTATGATCCACACGAAAGAAAAGATATCTGATGATTTCATTGAAAGATTTATTCTGGAGCTATATCCTGAAATGAATAGCGAAAGCAAAAAACTTTTTACTGAAAACAATGAGTTTTACTCGGGTGAGACAGCGGTTAATCATTTATTTTCTGTTGCATCGAGTATTGATTCCATGGTAGTTGGTGAACGAGAAATAATTACTCAGGTTCGTAATGCTTACGAGCTATCAAAAAAATATGGGTTAACGGGTGATTTCATGCGTTTGTTAATTAAACATACTATTGAAACAGCTAAAAGAGTTTATACAGAAACATCAATTGCTACAAAACCAGTTTCAGTTGTTTCGTTGGCATATCATAAATTAAAGTCGCACAAACTCGATTTAAATGCTCGAATTATTATTATAGGCGCAGGAATGACCAATTCCAACCTAAGTCGTTTTCTTAAGAAACATGGGTTTAAAAATTTTACTGTTTTTAATCGAACATTAGCTAAAGCAGAATTATTGGCTAAAGAGTTGAAGGGTGAGGCCAAACCTTTAAGTGAATTGCAGCATTTTTCACAAGGATTTGACGTTTTGTTGACTTGTACCGGAACTGACCATCATTTAATCGGGTTACCTCTGTACAAAAACTTACTTAATAACGAGACAGGTCATAAAGTTGTGATTGATTTAGCAATACCGCAAGATTTACATCCAGATATTGTTGACCAACATAATGTAAATTATATTTCGGTTGATGTTTTGCAAAAGGAATCAAATGAAAACCTGAAAGAGCGTTCAAAAGAAATTCAGCATGTTGAAGACATTTTAGTTGAAGCCCTTTTCTCATTTAATCATTTATTAAAAGAACGATCTGTGGAAATCGCAATGCGTGATGTTCCAAAACAAGTAAAGGAAATTAAATCTAATGCTTTAAATCAAGTTTTTAAGCAAGAAATTGAATCTATGGATGAATATTCCAAAGAAGTATTGGAAAAAGTAATGGGATACATGGAAAAGAAGTACATCAGTGGCCCAATGAAGTTAGCCAAGGATATTTTGATTAAAAACTCTTGATGATGCATATCAGAATTGGAACGAGAGGAAGCGATTTGGCTCTTTGGCAAGCTCATCATGTTAAAGAACAATTAGAAAAAAATGGAAATTCAGTTTCCATAACCATTATTAAAACGCAAGGCGATAAAATCCAAGATTTAAGTTTTGATAAATTGGAAGGGAAAGGCTTTTTCACTAAAGAAATCGAATCAGCGTTACTTTCTAAAGAAGTTGATTTAGCCGTTCATTCACACAAAGATTTGGAAACTACACCGCCCGATGGATTAGTCATTGCGGCTGTTTCAGATCGTGAAGATCCAGCTGAGTTATTATTGATTCAAAAAAATGCTGTGGACAATAAACAAATCTGGGAAACAAAGCAAGGAGCAAGTATCGGTACTTCTTCAGCAAGAAGAAAATCTATTGTAAAAGCAAAGCGTTCGGATTTAGAAATAAAAGAATTAAGAGGCAATGTGCCAACGAGAATTCAAAAACTACGCGAAGGTCAATACGATGCGATTTTACTAGCAAAAGCCGGAGTTTCCAGACTTAAAATTGACTTGTCTGAATTTCACGTCATTGAGTTGAACCCCAAAACATTTGTTCCTGCTCCTGCCCAAGGAGTTTTGGCGCTTCAAATTCGGGAAAATGAAATTGAATTATTTCAAGAAATTCAAAAATTAAACAATCCTTGGATTCAAAAACAAATCGCTGTTGAACGTAGGGTGTTGAATTTGATGGAAGGTGGATGCCAACTGCCTTTGGGTGTTTATTGTGACACGGAAAATATTTATGTTTCCTATGTAGATCAGTGGGAAAAAGGTGCTCAATATTTCGTTTTTAGCTATTCGGAAAAGGAAAACTTGGCTGAAGAAATTGTTTCGTTCTTGAAATCCAACTGATGTCTCTTCGCATTTTTATCAGTAGAGATGGAAATCAAATTAGTCGTTTAATAGAATTTTGTTCTAAAAAAAGTTGGAGTGTAATCGCCAAATCCCTGATTGTATTTAAATCTGTTCCTTTTCAGATTCCAAAAAATTGGGATGTTGTATTTTTACCAAGCCCTAGAGCAGCTCAGTTTTTTTTAAATTCATGTTCCAAACTTGAATTGGAAAACAAAAAAATTGCTTGTGCTGGTTCTGAAACAGCAAGAAGTATTTCAGCCTATTCAGATTTTATTGATTTCATTCCAGCAAATGCAGGAAATACGGAGTTAGTTCGTGAAGAATTTCAACATTGGTTAGGAAACCGAAAAGTGATTTATGTTGGTTCAAACTTAGCTAAGAAAAGTGTTTTGAAAAACCTACCGGATAATCAATGGGAATTTATTCATGTTTATGATACTGAATTTCATTCGGATGTAGTGCCCACACGTGACATTTATATTTTCAGCAGCCCGAGCAATGTACAATCTTTTTTATCAAAAAACTGTTTCCCTCCGAATGCAAAAATTATCGCTTGGGGAAAAACAACGGCTGAGGAATTACGCAAAAACAAGTTGGAAATCTATCGGACACTTGAAACAAGTTGCGAAGAGGAAATTTTGGCTATTTTAAACAATTTAAACTAAGGAATTCCCTGTCATTTCTATCGGTTGCTTCACGCCAAATCGGCTTAAAATGGTTGGTGCAACATCGGCTAAAATACCTGATTTTAATGCGAGTTTTTCATCTGTAACCAAAATAACAGGAACCGGATTCAAACTATGAGCCGTATTTGGCGAACCATCCGGATTGAGGGAATAATCAGCATTTCCATGATCTGCTATTATTAAAAACTCATATCCCAATTCTCGACCACATTCAACTACATCTTTTAGGCAAAGATCCACTGTTTCAATTGCTTTAACAATGGCATCGTAAACACCTGTATGTCCAACCATATCAGGATTTGCAAAATTGAGGCATAAAAAATTAGGCTTCTCTTCACGCATGTTTTTAATGATTCTATCACGTACTTCAGGTGCACTCATTTCAGGAAGCAAATCGTATGTAGCAACCTTAGGAGAATTCACCAATATTCTACTTTCACCCGGAAATTCTTTTTCCCTCCCTCCATTGAAAAAGAAGGTCACATGCGGATATTTTTCCGTTTCTGCAATGCGAACTTGCGTTCTACCAGATTCTGATAATACTTGACCTAATGTTTGATTTAAATTGTCTTTTTCAAAAATGACTTTAATTCCTTGAAAAGTAGCATCGTAATTAGTCATCGTGTAGTACTCCAGATTTAACTTTTTCATATCAAATTCTGGAAAATCTCTTTGTGTAAGCGCTTGAGTAATTTCACGCGGTCTGTCTGTCCTAAAATTAAAACAAAGAATAACATCACCATCTTCAATTTTAGCAATTGGGATTCCATTTTCGGTTATTACAGTTGGTTCTAAAAATTCATCGGTAATATCCTTTGAGTATTGATTGTTAATAGCTTGTGAGGCAGAAACAACATGTTCTCCCAATCCATGAACCATCAGATCATAAGCTTTCTTAACTCTTTCCCAACGATTGTCGCGATCCATGGCATAATAGCGACCAATAACTGAGGCTATTTTGCCTGATGAGGAGTTTAAATGATTTTCTAAATTTTTTATACATCCCAGACCGCTTTTAGGATCACAGTCTCTGCCATCGGTGAAAGCATGAATGAATAGATTTTCTACACCTTGACTTTTGGCTAAATCACAAAGTGAATGTAAATGAGCCTGAGAACTATGAACACCTCCTTCAGAAACTAAACCAATGAGATGTAATTTACTTTTTTTTGATTTTTGCATTGCATCCAGCAAAACTGGATTTTGAAAGAAATCACCGTCTTTAATACTTTTATTTATTCTTGTAAGTTCTTGGTAAACAACTCTTCCGGCTCCAATATTTAGATGTCCAACTTCAGAATTTCCCATTTGACCATCGGGAAGTCCAACATTTCCACCGCTCGTAAGAAGTGTCGCATGTGGAAATTTTTCGATCAATGAATCCATGAATGGAGTATTTGCATGAGCTATTGCATCTGATTTTGACCCGTCTCCAAGTCCCCATCCATCCAAAATGATGAGACCAAAATAGTTTGTCATAATGGTAATGTTATTTGAAAAATGGAACCTTTTGGTTTGTTAGAAATATAATGAATTTTTCCGTTATGAAGTTTCAAAAACTCCTGAGCAATAAACAACCCAAGACCACTGCCTTTTTGTGTTCTCGTATCTTCATTACCAACTCGGTAAAACTTTGAAAAAATATTCTTTTGTTCTTGTTCATCAATTCCAATTCCATTATCTGAAACTGAAATAATAACTTTATTGTCAAATGATTCTGCTTTTAATTCAACTACAGGATTTTCTCCTGAGTATTTCATAGAATTATCGATTAAATTACTCAAAACAGTTTCAATCATAAAAACGTCAAGGCTAACTACGCCTGAAAAATGAGACGTAAAGTCAATTTTGGCATTTGGATAGCGCTTTCTAAATTGAACCAATGAACTTTCCATAAAAAGATTAAGATTCACTGTTTCTTTAATTGCTTTTAAAGCCCTATTTTCAACACGTGCAGCATTTAAAATATTATCTATTAATTTTTCAAGCCGTTCATTTTCTTTTAAGGCCTTGTTGAGTAAATCATTTCGTTGTTCTTCATTCGGATTTCTCTTTTGAATGGTTTGCACATATAGTTTGTTTGCGGAAATAGGAGTTTTAAGTTCATGTGTAATAGAGAGCAAAAAATTATTTTGTCGTTGTGATAACTCAAATTCTTTTCTAATAGATGAGCGGATTTTCCATAGTCCAATTATTAATAAAATAATAAAAACCCCACCTTCGCCAACAATCATGGTTATTCGTTTGTTATTAGAAGTGTTGTTTCCACCATTAGCTTGTGTTAACTCGATAAGGTGGTAACCCCACCATAGAAATTGCAAAACCACATATATACTTAATGCATAAAAAAAAAGTGTGGTTTGTTTTTTCATAGGTGCTTGGTTTTACAAAGTTACGAAAACGATTTTTGAAAATAATTTATTCGTATTAAAATTTGTATTTAACAATTTTTAATTGTATTTTTTCGATTATATCATTTACACTTGTTTCTCTTTTGAAACAGACTTCTAAAAATTGTAATTTTACATGGAATGAAAAAACCTACAACCATAACTGATAATATAAAAATTCTTAGAGAGGCTCGCGGATTATCTCAGAAACAAGTTGCAGATCATCTGGGAATAACACAACAGGCGTATTCAAATATGGAAAAAAAACCTGAGAGAGCAACGCTTGAACGCTTAAGAGAAATCGCACAAATCTTACAAGTTGAATTAATCACTTTACTTGGAGAAGAAGACACCTATATTTTACAAAGTTTTAATCAATCAGGAGGGAATGCTGCAACACAGATGAATATCACTCCTTCTGCAGGAGAGAGAGAGGTATACGAAAAATTAATTGCTTCTCTCAAAGATGAAATCATATTTTTGCGGGAGTTACAGTTGAAGAAAAAGTAGAAATTTATCTGCTTATTCGCTGAAAAAATAATTCTAGTGTCAATTCAAAATAATCAGCAAGCGCGTGTAGTGTACTTATGGAAATATTCACTTTAGCCGTTTCTATACGAGCAATATGAATACCGGTATCGTTATATACATCTTCTTGGGTAAGGCCACGTTCTTCACGTAATTGTTTGATCAACAACACGATTTGTTTGATTAATTCATCATTTTTAAGTTGCCCTTTTGCCATTCAGCAACAAAATGACACATTCGTAAGTAAAAACGTAATGACGTATTCGTCATTTTACTATATTTGTAAAAAAAATTCAATGAAAATTAAATTACTTTTAACCTTT
>JBIIHD010000165.1:0-4166 GCA_044236095.1 Crocinitomicaceae bacterium
AGACGGAACTTATTCTGAGGGTGAAAAATATGGCATGTGGGGTGTTATCATTCATGAAGTGGGGCACAATTTCTTTCCGATGATTATTAATTCCGATGAAAGGCAATGGACGTGGATGGATGAAGGTTTAAATACTTTTGTTCAATATCTTACCGAACAAGAGTGGGAGAGAGGTTACCCTTCTAGAAGAGGACCTGCTTATTTAATAGCAGATTACATGCGGGGAGATAAAAAAACGATTTCTCCAATTATGACAAATTCTGAATCTCTTTTTCAATTTGGGAATAACGCATACGGAAAACCGGCAACTGCATTAAACATACTTCGAGAGACAATAATGGGTCGTGATTTGTTTGATTATGCGTTCAAAACGTATTGTGAACGATGGAAATTTAAACACCCATCGCCTGCCGATTTTTTTAGAACAATGGAGGATGCTTCCGCTGTTGATTTGGATTGGTTTTGGCGAGGTTGGTTCTATGGCACGGATAATGTCGATATTTCGATAGATGATGTTAAATGGTATCAGTTAAATACAATGAATCCGGATGTAGAAAAAGCATTTTTGAAGGATCAAAAAGACAATCGAGATAAATTCATTGGCGACGAACGAAACAAAATCTCTGTGAAAGAAACAGTTAACGAAAGAGATGTTTTAATTGATGATTTCTATGCTAAGAGAAATATTTATTTTGTAGATACGTTGGATAAAAAAGAATACAATGATTTCAAAACAAGAATTGACAAAGATGAATTGGCGTTATTGAATTCGAACAAGCAATTTTATGAGCTTTCATTTTCAAATATTGGTGGATTGGTTATGCCATTAATTCTTGAGTTTACCTTTACAGACGGGACTAAGGAGGTTAGAAGAATTCCAGCTGAAATTTGGAGAATGTATGAAGATAAGGTGACGAAATTATTTATTTTTGATAAACAAGTTGAAAGCGTGCGCTTAGATCCTTTTTTAGAAACAGCGGATACAGACTTAGATAATAATAGCTGGCCTGCTGAAAAGCAACCTACACGTTATCAGTTGTTCAAGCAGCAGAATACAAATCGGGAAAATCCAATGCAGAGACAGAAAAAAGTGGATGAGTTAAACAAAAATTAAATCATTCCTCGAATAATTCCTTTGTCGGAAGATTCAATAAAGCTTAATATTAGTTTTCTTGTATCACTTTCAGGAATGGCATTTTTAACTTGTTCAATGCCTAATGAAATATTATTGTTCTGAACATAAAGTATTCTGTAGATATCTTCTATTTCACGCACTTGATCATCGGAAAAACCTCTTCTTCTCAATCCAACAGAATTTACCCCTGCAAAAGTTAATGGTTCACGTGCGGCTTTAATAAATGGTGGAATATCCTTTCGGATTAATGAAGCTCCTCCAATAAAAGTATGGGCTCCAATATGGGCAAATTGTTGTGCGGCAACTTTCCCTTCCAATATAGCGAAATCATCGATTTTCACATGACCCGAAAGACCTACATAGCTAGCTAAAATGACATTGTTACCTATTTGACAATCATGTGCGACATGAACATATGTCATTAATAGACAATTGTTACCAACGCGAGTATCCCACATGTCTTTTGTTCCTCTATGAATAGTTACGCATTCTCGAATTATTGTATTATCTCCAATCGTAACGGTGGTATTTTCTCCATCAAATTTCAAATCTTGTGGAATAACGCCAATTACAGCTCCTGGAAAAATTTCGCAATTTGAACCGATTGTGGTGTTTGGATAAATTGAAACATTGGAGTGGATTTTTGTGTTGTCTCCAATTTTCACATTTTCATGGACTATTGAAAAAGGCTTTATTGTAACATTGTTACCTATTTGTGCGGAGTCAGAAATCGAGGCTAGGTTGCTTATCATGCTTCTTTGTCTTTAATAACTTGAGCAAGCATTTCTGCCTCACTTACTACCTTTCCGTTTACGTATGCTTTTCCTTCCATTTCGACTAATCCTCTACGGATAGGAGACTTCAATTTAAGCTCAAAAACTACAGAATCTCCCGGGAGTACTTTTTGCTTGAATTTAACATTGTCTATTTTCATGAAATAAGTCGAATATAAATGAGGATCCTCAACCTGACTAAGTGCAAATATCCCACCTGTTTGAGCCATTGCCTCCAATTGTAGAACTCCTGGAAATACAGGGTTTCCAGGGAAATGACCGGTGAAGATAGGTTCATTCATCGTGATATTCTTTACTCCAATAATCGAAGTTTCACTAATTTCCATGATTTTGTCTATCATCAAAAATGGAAAACGATGCGGAAGCATTTTCTCAATATCATTTATAGTATAGAGTGGTGCTTTTGTTAAATCAAATTTTCTTCCTTCATTTTGTTGTTTCTTAATCTGCTCTTTCAATACCTTCGCAAACCGAACATTTCCAGAATGTCCAGGTCTTGCTGCCAAAATATGAGCTTTAATTGGTTTACCAACGAGTGCCAAATCCCCAACGATATCTAACAATTTATGTCGAGCCGGTTCATTTTCATACTTAAGTTTTGTACTGTTCAATACACCAATACTATCAATCGAAACCTTTAAATTTTCTTTTCCCAAAAGTTTTGCCAAGCGGTCTAATTCTTCTTTCGGAACATCTGCTTTATCTACAAGAACAATTGCATTATCTAAATCACCACCTTTAATCAAATTATTGCTGGCTAAAAATTCTAACTCCCTGAGGAAAACAAATGTTCTACAGGCTGCAATTTGATCGTTAAACTCACCAATGTTATACATACTAGCATGTTGAGTTCCAAGCACAGGTGAATTGTAATCAACCATAACGGTAATTCTATAATTCACATCTGGTATTGCTAAAAACTCAATTCCTTTATCCAAATCTTCCCACGGAATATTTTCAGATAAAACAAAGTATTCTCTTTCGGCTTCTTGTTCTTGAATTCCAGAATTTTGTATTGCAGTAACAAAGGGAAGAGAACTTCCATCCATTATTGGCACTTCAGGCGCATCTAATTTGATTAGCGCATTGTCAACGTTACATCCGACCAAGGCTGCCAGAATATGTTCTGTAGTGTAAACGCGTGCGCCATTTTGTTCTAGAGACGTTCCTCTTTCAGTCGAGAAAACATAATCGACATCTGCTTTAATTATCGGCTCATTGGGTAAATCAATTCGTTGAAATTTAAATCCATGATTTTCCGGAGCGGGATGAATTTCTAAATTTACTTTTTCGCCGGTGTGCAGACCAACGCCTAATATTTTTACAATGTTTTTTAAGGTATATTGCTTTTCTGACATCCTGAAGTTAATTTTCTTTCTTAGAAGAAAGGGTTATAATTTGTTTTTCTAATTCTTGAATTTTATTTAATAAGAATGGTAGTTTTCTGAATCCAAAGTATGATTTTTTAAAATCCTCCAAAGGAATTCCGGGTGATCCCATTAATGTTTCTGCTTTTTTTACGGTTGAGGGTATTCCCGACTGAGCAACAATCTTAGTTTCATCAGCAATATGCAAATGACCACTTATCCCTGCTTGACCTCCAATTAATACTCGTTTACCAATTTTTGCAGATCCCGCAATTCCTGCTTGAGAAGCCATAGCTGAATTTGAACCAAAGTCCACATTGTGCGCGATTTGACATAGATTATCAATTTTTGCTCCGCGACGAATGAACGTAGATCCCATAGTGGCACGATCAATAGTTGTATTGGATCCTATTTCCACGTCATCTTCTATAACAACATTTCCAATTTGTGGAACTTTTTTAAAATTCCCATTTTCATCAGGAGCGAAACCAAAACCATCAGAACCAATTACAACACCAGCATGAACAATACAATTTGAGCCTATTTTACAATCATGGTAAATTTTGACACCGGGATGTAAAATTGTATTGGAACCAATTTCTACATTCTCACCGATATATGTGTTTGGATAAATTATTACCTGGTCTCCAATTTTAGCCTTGTCTGAAATATAGGTAAAAGCTCCAATATAGGGTTCTTTCCCCAATTGTGCAGATTCAGAAATATAAACGGGTTGTTCAATTTGTGGCTGTTTTTTAGATAATTGATTGTAAAACTCCAAAAGTTGTGCAAAGCATGAATAAGCATCAGCTACTCGAATTAAAGTTAGAGTTGAAGGCAGCGTTTTGGCTGGTTTAAAGTTATCGTTTA
>JBIIHD010000166.1:0-4165 GCA_044236095.1 Crocinitomicaceae bacterium
ATAATAGGCCATTACAAAATGATCAGATGATGCTTTTGAGGCAGAATAGGGACTGCGAGGATCATACGAAGTAGATTCAGTAAATAATCCTTCGTCTCCTAAACTTCCATACACCTCATCGGTAGAAACATGATGAAAAACATGTGATGAACCTGTCCAATTTTCTTTTGCCGCTTGTAATAAATTTACCGTACCAACAACATTTGTCATTACAAAATCCATTGGACCTTCGATTGATCTGTCCACATGAGATTCCGCTGCCAAATGAATAACATCAGTTATTTGATACTTAGTAAAAATAGATCGAACTGCAGTCGCATCTACGATATCAACTTTTTCAAAATGGTAGTTTGGCGAATTTTCTACATCTGAAAGATTTTCAAGATTTCCGGCATAGGTTAACTTATCCAAATTAACAATCAAGTAATCTGGATAGTTTCTCAAAAACCTACGCACAACATGGGAACCAATAAATCCGGCTCCACCAGTAATTAAAACTCGCTTTTTATATGTATCCATTATAAACTCCAGTATTCGATTTCTTCAATTTGATCTTTGTAAATCCCTTTCACATCTACAAAGATTCCTTTTCCTTCTTTCAACAATCCTTTGAAATAATTTTCATTTAATCCCATGTACTCTTTATGATTTACAGCAACAATAATGGCATCGTAATCATTGGAGGCATGAGAAATTAATGGAACTCCATATTCGTGTTGCATTTCGGCAGAATCAGCATGTGGATCAATCATATCAACATGAACTTGGTATGATTTCAATTCATTAACAATGTCAATTACTTTTGAATTTCTAATATCACTCACGTCTTCTTTAAATGTTGCTCCCATTATCAAAACTTTAGAATCTTGAATAATTTTTCCTTGAGCGATTATTTTCTTAACGGTTTGCTTAGCAATGTAGAATCCCATTGAATCGTTTACGTATCTTCCACTAGTAATTACTTTTGAATGATATCCTGCTTGTTGCGCTTTATGCGTCAAATAATACGGATCAACACCTATACAATGTCCACCTACTAATCCCGGACGGAAAGGCAAGAAATTCCATTTGGTACCAGCAGCCTCTAATACATCAAACGTATTAATCTTCAACTTATTAAATATTATAGATAATTCGTTAATTAAAGCAATATTTACGTCTCTTTGGGTATTTTCAATAATTTTTGCTGCTTCAGCCACTTTAATTGTTGGCGCACGATGAACACCCGCTGTAACAACTAGTTCATAGGTTTTAGCTATTTCCTCTAGCGATTCTGCACAACATCCTGATGCTACCTTCATAACATTTTGAAGTGTGTGTTGCTTGTCTCCCGGATTAATTCTTTCGGGTGAATATCCAACTTTAAAATCTTCCTTAAACTTTAATCCAGAAATTTCTTCCAAGACAGGAATACAATCTTCTTCCGTACAACCTGGATAAACTGTGGATTCATAAACCACATAATCACCCTTCTTTAAGACTTGTCCAACCGTTCTACTTGCACCAAGCAATGGTTTTAAATCAGGTAAATTTGCCTCGTCAATTGGAGTTGGGACAGCCACCACGAAAAAATTTACATCTTTCAAATCATTGATATCTGCTGAAAAAAGAATATCACAACCTTCAAAATCTTTAGCTTCTAATTCATTACTTGGGTCAATTTGATTTTTCATCATATCGACTCTACTCTGATTGATGTCGAAACCGACGACTTTAATCTTTCTGGCAAACTCAAGCGCAATTGGTAATCCCACATAGCCCAAGCCAATTACAGCAAGTTTTGCTTCCTTTCTGATCAGACGATCATACATTAAATTACTCATATTATTTTGTGTAGGTTAGTTGCTCATTTCGTACTTTGTAGATACGTTCAATAATATCCACCACTTTCAAACCTTCCAAGGCATTAGTAGTTGGTGAAGTTCTTCCCTTCAACGTATCAATAACATTAGATATCACATAATTATGATTTGCAGCAGAACCTTTGTAAGGTCCGTAATCATTTGCAGGGTTTGATTCTTTTAAAGTAGGCATTTCATAACCTGAAATGTTGCAAATTTCTACCTCCAATTTTTACGCTTCCATTTTTACCAATAATAGTCATAGAAGACTCTAAATTTTGATTCGCCACCGAAGTTGAATAATTTAAAGATCCCATTCCTCCATTTACGAAATCAAAACTTACAAATCCAGAGTCTTCAAAATCGGTTGTGTTTTGGTGATTAAAATCAGCGAATTTCCCTTGAATATTATCAATGTCTCCAAACAACCAATACATGATATCGATAAAATGTGAGAATTGAGTAAATAGGGTTCCTCCATCTAAATCTTTAGTTCCCTTCCATCCACCTGACTTATAATAGCGATCATCTCTGTTCCAATAGCAATTCAACTGAACCATGTAAATTTCGCCTAAAATCCCATCCGTGATAATAGACTTTATCCATTCCGAAGGCGGCGAATAACGATTTTGCATTACGCAGAAGACTTGTCTAGAAACTTGCAAAGCCTTGAAAATTAATTCTTCACAACTGCTTTTGGTCAACCCCATAGGTTTTTCACATACCACATGCTTTTTTGCTTCCAATGCTTTCAGTGATTGCTCTGCATGCAAGCCATTAGGCGTACAAACATTAACAACGTCGAACTCTAGCCCGCTTGCTAATAATTCTTCAACCGTAGTAAAAAAAGGAACATCAAACTCACTGGCACCACACTCATCTTTAGAGCGAACATCAACCATTGCAACTAATTCTCCTTCAGAATCACGACGAATCATTTCTGCATGGCGTTTACCAATGTGACCGGCACCAATAACGGCAAATTTTATTTTAGCATCATTACCCATATCAGATTTTTCTAACTTTATTTTCTGCCAATTCATATTTTTCATTCGACTCAGGACAGCTTGCTATTCCATTTTCATCAAAATTTAATCGATGCCCATATTCACTCATCCAACCAATTTGTCGCGCTGGATTTCCAACTACCAAAGCGTAATCTGGAACATGTTTAGTAACAACTGAACCCGCGCCAATAAATGCATATTCGCCAATATCATGTCCACAAACAATCGTTGCATTTGCGCCAATACTAGCTCCTTTTTTAACAGTTGTTTTTGTATATTGTCCTCTTCTATTTACCCCACTTCTTGGATTCACAACATTCGTAAAAACCATCGATGGCCCTAGAAATACGTCATCTTCGCAAACAACTCCTGAATAAATAGATACGTTATTCTGCACTTTTACATTTTTTCCAAGCACTACTTCCGGAGAGATGACAACATTTTGACCAATATTACAGTTTTCACCAAGCCTACAATTTGACATCAAATGAGAAAAATGCCAAATTTTAGTTCCATTTCCAATTGTACAACCTTCATCCACAAAAGCTGATTCATGTGCAAAATACCCCATTATTTTATAATATATTTATCAAAATTATAATGATCTGTTTCTTCTAATTCTTCTTTGGTAAGGGTTTGAAAAAAAGCATAGGTTCTTTTTAGTCCTTCGGCTCTATCAATTTTAGGTTCCCAATTTAATAGCTGTCTTGCTTTCGTAATATCTGGCTGACGTTGTTTTGGATCATCCACGGGTAAATCCTTGTATATTACCTTTTGATTTGTTCCAGTCAACTTGATAATTTCCTCCGCAAATTGAGAAATTGTAATCTCTGAAGGATTTCCAATATTAACAGGTTGTGAATAATCAGAATGAAGGAGGCGAACAATTCCTTCCACTAAATCATCCACATAGCAAAATGAACGTGTTTGTGAACCATCACCAAAAACGGTTAAATCTTCACCTCTTAGCGCTTGACCGATAAAAGCAGGTAACACCCTCCCATCATTTAGGCGCATTCTAGGACCATAGGTATTAAAGATTCTAACAATGCGAGTTTCAACACCATGAAAATTGTGATAGGCCATTGTGATTGCCTCTTGAAAACGTTTTGCTTCGTCATAAACACCACGTGGACCAACAGGATTTACATTGCCCCAATATTCTTCTGTTTGTGGATGAACAGTTGGATCACCGTATACTTCAGAAGTTGATGCAATTAGAACTTTTGCTCCTTTTGCTTTCGCTAAACCTAAACAATTATGTATCCCCAGAGAACCAACCTTTAAAGTTTGAATAGGGATTTTTAAATAATCTAT
>JBIIHD010000167.1:0-4162 GCA_044236095.1 Crocinitomicaceae bacterium
AGTTCAATTTATTGTAAATCCTTATGATGAATGGTATGCATTGGTTCGTGCACTTGAAATTAAGGAAACAATCGGTGGTAATGTTACAATCATTACTGTTGGCAATACTGCTGATGAAGCAATTATGAGAAAAGCTTTGGCAATTGGTGCTGACGATGCGGTTCGCGTTGATGCAGATCCAAAAGACGCCTTTTACACCGCGATGCAAATTGCTGAATATGCTAAAAATCACTCATTTGATATAATTTTGGTAGGTAAGGAAACAATCAATTATAACGGCTCTCAAGTAGGAGGAATGTTGGCAGAGGCGCTTAACCTTCCTTTTGTTTCGTTGGCATCCAAATTAGATGTTTCTGGGAATAATTTAACCTTAGAAAGAGAAATTGCAGGAGGAGTTCAGGTTGTTGAAGTTGAAACTCCCGTGGTTGTTTCATGTGCAAAGGGAATGGCAGAACAACGAATTCCAAACATGAGAGGGATAATGGCGGCAAGAACACGTCAATTAACTGTAATACCTGCTTCCAATGTAGATGATCTTACAAGTTATGTTTCTTACGATTTACCTGCTGCTAAGAGTGCATGTAAGATAATTTCTTCAGAAAATATGGATGAATTGGTTCAGTTACTGCATAATGAGGCAAAAGTTATTTAATTAAAGAAAATGATATCATGATTTTAGTTTATACAAATATTGAAAACAGTTTATCGAAAGCTGCGAAAGAGGTTGTAACTTATGCAAAAAAATTAGGGAGCGACGTTACAGTTGTCACCAATGGAAATGCTTCTAACGAAATCCTTGGTCAATTAGGTGAGTTCGGTGCATCAAAGGTGATGATTGATCGTTCGGTTTCTTCAGATGATGTTCAACAAGTAGTAGATTTAGTCGCATCTGTGGCTGATAAAACGAGTGCGTCGACTATTGTTTTTTCTCATGATTTAGTAGCCAAAGCTGTTGCTCCAAGATTATCTGTTCGATTAAAAGCGGGATTGGTTTCTGGTGCAACAGATGTTCCAAATGGAGACGGAGCAATTCGAGTTAATGTTTTTTCAGGTAAGGCTCATGGATTTGTAAAGGTTAACTCATCAAAAAGCATAATTTCATTGTTGCCGAATAGTTTACAGCCTATATCAAGCGGTTCTGCTTGCCCAGTTGAAGAATTTACATCAGGTGCATCAAACGGTAGAATTAAAGTCTTAACAACTAAAAAACCAGAAGGCGAAATTCCTTTGCCAGAGGCAGAATTAGTAGTTTCAGCAGGAAGAGGTTTAAAAGGTCCCGAAAATTGGGGAATTGTTGAAGATCTAGCAAAATCTCTAGGGGCAGCTACGGCTTGTTCTCGTCCAGTTGCTGACATTGGGTGGAGACCACATCATGAGCATGTTGGTCAAACTGGTGTGGCAATCAGACCAAACTTATATATTGCAGCAGGAATTTCAGGAGCAATCCAACATCTAGCGGGAGTTAATGGCTCAAAAGTAATTGTTGTGATCAATACCGACGCGGAAGCACCATTTTTTAAAGCAGCTGATTACGGAGTTGTTGGAGATGCATTTGAAGTGTTACCAAAATTAACGGAGGCAGTTAAGAAGTTTAAATCTTCTCAAAACTAGAAGGTTAATTGTTTTATGCAGAAAATTAAACTGGTCATATCAGGATTATCTTACAGTCAAACTCAATCTGGCGCTTATGCATTGATGCTAACCGAAGTTGGGGGGAAACGCAAACTTCCAATAGTTATCGGTGGCTTTGAGGCACAAGCTATTGCGGTTGAACTGGAAAAGATGAAGCCTAATAGACCGTTAACACATGACCTCTTCAAAAGTTTTGCAGTTGCCTATGATGTCGAGGTTAAAGAAGTTGTGATTTATAATTTTAATGAAGGAATTTTTTACGCAAAAATTATTTGTGTAAAAGATGGTATTTCAACCGAAATTGACTCAAGAACTTCCGATGCAATTGCCATTGGAGTTCGTTTTGACTGTCCAATCTACACTTTTGATAAAATTTTACAAGATGCAGGTACCTTGATTGACGATGAATTCGATCAAGATAATGAAGATTTTGATGAGGAGGATGAAGGTGAATTTCCAATCGAAGGTGATGAAATGCAATTATCTACAAAGGAAGAATTAGAACATAGATTAAAGGAAGCTTTGGATAATGAGGATTATGAAGCTGCATCTATGATTCGAGATGAGTTAAAAAAACGCGAAAATTCATGAATGTAAAATTTCGCCTTACCATCATGAGTTTTCTTCAATTCTATGTATGGGGGGCATGGCTGATTACGGTTGCCAATTATTGGTTTGATACGAAAAATTGGCCAGGTGTAGAATTCGGTGCGGTTTTCAGTACTCTAGGGCTTTCTTCTTTGTTCATGCCAACACTGGCAGGAATTATAGCAGATCGATGGTTGAATGCTGAAAAATTATACGGAATCCTCCATATTTTAGGTGGGATTGTTCTTTTTTATCTTCCTCAAGTAAACGATTCAAATACTTTCTTTTGGGTTATATTTTTGGCAATGATTTTCTACATGCCAACCATTGCTTTATCCAATTCTATCGGCTATTCAGTTTTAAAAGAAGGTAATTATAACGTTGTGAAGGATTTTCCTCCTATTCGTGTTTGGGGTACTATCGGATTCATTGCCGCTATGTGGACTACCAATTTGACTGGTAATAAAGCTCTTGAAGGACAATTTTATATTGCGGCCGTTGCAGCGATAGTTTTAGGATTTTATTCTTTATTTATTATCCCGAAATGCCCTCCATCAAAAGAAACCAATTCAACTTCAAATTTTTTAGAACTTTCCGGATTAAATGCTTTTTCATTATTTGCTAAATACAAAATGGCGATCTTCTTTTTGTTTTCTATGTTTTTAGGTGGTGCTCTTCAACTTACTAATATGTACGGTGACTTGTACATTTCTGAATTTAAAAACATTCCACAATACGCTAATTTATGGGTTGTTGAACATTCAACAATTATAATGTCTATTTCCCAAATCTCGGAAACTATTTTTATTCTCGCTATTCCTTTTTTCTTGAGAAAATTTGGGATTAAAAAGGTAATGTTAATCAGTATGGTTGCATGGGTTCTAAGATTTGGATTATTGGCTTTTGGTAATCCTGCTGAAGGACTTTGGATGATAATTGTTTCGTGTGTCGTGTATGGAATGGCTTTCGATTTTTTCAATGTATCCGGATCATTATTCGTTGAAACATCCACTCATTCTAAGATAAGATCGAGCGCCCAAGGTTTATTCATGATGATGACGAATGGTTTTGGTGCAATCATGGGAAGCTACTTAAGTGGTTTAGTCATTAAAGCTTATTTCACTCTTCCCAATGGATCCAAGGATTGGACGAATATTTGGATATCGTTTTCTATCTATTCGGCAATTATTGCAGTTTTCTTTGCCATTATGTTCAGACATAGACATAATCCAATTGAAATTCAGGAGATTAAACATTAGTCGATTTTATTAATTCGCTTTTTGACTTTCGTTAAATTTATCGTAACTTTGCGCCTCAAATTTGTAAAGTGTCTCACGGAATAAAACTTTTTGCAGGTAGGGCCTCTGCTGATTTAGCGAAGAATATCGCTTCATCTTACGGTACTTCTTTGGGTGACGTCAAGGTAACTATTTTTAGTGACGGTGAATTTCAGCCTTCTTTTGAAGAAACTGTTCGAGGGCAAGACGTGTTTCTGATACAATCTACCATGCCCCCAAGCGATAACTTGTTTGAGCTTCTTTTGATGGTTGATGCCGCACGAAGAGCTTCAGCCCGAAAAATTATTGCCGTTATTCCCTATTTTGGTTTCGCAAGACAAGATCGTAAAGATAAGCCAAGAGTTGCTATTGGTGCAAAGTTAGTAGCTAACATGCTCATGGCGGCTGGTGTTGATCGAATTATAACAATGGATTTACACGCAGATCAAATACAAGGATTTTTTGAGGTTCCAGTTGACCATTTGTATGCATCTACTTTGTTCTTAAGTGAATTGGAGAAAATGGATTTAGACAATTTGGTTATGGCTGCTCCTGATGCAGGTGGAGCGAAAAGAGCCAATTCTTACGCAAAAAAATTAAATACTGGCCTTGCCCTCTGTCACAAACAAAGAAAAAAGGCGAACGAAATAGCTGAAATGACTGTA
>JBIIHD010000168.1:0-4148 GCA_044236095.1 Crocinitomicaceae bacterium
TTCTTGCTTCTTCCCTCGTTTGGTACTCTTCAATAAAGAACAATTTCTAAGTACTGAAAGCCTTTGTGGATTTTGTATATCCACGATTATGTTCTCCTACTCTCTTTTCTACGTTAGTGGTAATTCCAACATAAAACCTCCAATATTTCTGACTTTTTAACACGTAAACATAATGTTTCATCGTCAAATTTTTCATCTCACCGTTGCTCTATCTCTACCTGTCGGTAGACAGGCAGCTGAGCTACGGGGCCGAATGAATTAAAAAAGGGGGATGATTGCTCATCCCCCTTGTCGGGGCGGCAGGATTCGAACCTGCGACCTCCTGGTCCCAAACCAGGCGCGATGACCGGACTACGCTACGCCCCGAACAATTCATCTGATATTTCAAAATAGTTTTAAACGCTATTAAAACATTAACTTTTCCCCTACTAAAATTTACTTTTATGAGGTGAGAGCGGGATTCACTTCGTGGCTCTCCGCTACGCTCCGGGTCGAACCCTGCGGCTTCTCATCCGCTCACCTTCACTTTGTTGCGGTGGGAGCGGGATTCGAACCCGCGGTACAGTTACCCGTACGACAGTTTAGCAAACTGTTGGTTTCAGCCACTCACCCATCCCACCAGGGGTTCAAAGAACGGACGGCAAAAGTAGTACTTTTTTACATAAAGAAAAAGCCTTTGCCATTTTTTTTTAAACGAATTATAAAGTGATAAAATTCAAAGAATTTTAGTCTTGTGTTTTTGGATCGTCCAAAATTCGCTTTGGTCTTAGTTGTTCAATTACACCCAACGTAATCCAATAAGGAACGATGAATCCTAACAAAAAAACCAACATCCAGAATGCCATTCCGAATATTACTAAAAATAAAACTATTCCAAATACGCTCATCTTGTATTACTTTTGTTTTTTTAACGTCGTAAAATTAATAAATAAAACTAAAAAACAAAGAATATGGAATTCAGAATTGAAAAAGATACGATGGGAGAAGTTAATGTGCCTGCAAATCGCTATTGGGGTGCTCAAACAGAACGTTCTCGAAATAATTTTAAAATTGGCCCTGAAGGATCAATGCCTATTGAAATAATTTATGCTTTTGCCTATTTGAAGAAGGCTGCAGCTCATGCCAACTGTGAATTAGGAGTTCTACCTACAGAAAAAAGAGAGCTAATTTCTCAAGTTTGTGATGAGATACTAGATAAAAAACATGATGACGAATTTCCCTTAGTAATCTGGCAAACCGGTTCAGGAACTCAGTCCAACATGAATTGTAATGAAGTAATTGCTAATCGTGGCCATGTTTTACAAGGCGGGAACTTGGCGGATGAGCAAAAAGCACTTAACCCAAATGATGATGTAAACAAATCTCAATCATCAAATGACACCTATCCAACAGCTATGCATATCGCCGCTTATAAATTGACCATTGATGTGACTCTGCCAGGATTAAAAAAACTAAGAGATGTTCTTCAGCAAAAAGTTGTGGAATTTAAAGACATCGTAAAAACTGGACGTACACATTTTATGGATGCAACGCCGCTTACCTTAGGGCAAGAATTTAGTGGGTATGTTACTCAAATTGATAATTCCATTCGCGCTATAAATAATGCACTAGAAATGGTTGCGGAATTAGCATTAGGTGGTACTGCTGTAGGAACGGGTTTGAATACTCCGAAAGGATATGACGTTTTAGTTGCAAAAAAAATAGCCGAATTCACCAGTCTTCCTTTTATAACAGCGAAAAATAAATTTGAGGCTCTTGCTGCACACGATGCGATGGTCGAATTATCTGGAGCTTTAAAAAGAAGTGCGGTTTCATTAATGAAAATTGCAAATGATATTCGAATGTTATCTTCCGGCCCTCGTTGTGGAATCGGAGAAATTATCATCCCAGACAACGAGCCTGGTTCATCCATTATGCCTGGAAAAGTTAATCCAACCCAACCTGAAGCGTTAACAATGGTTTGCGCTCAAGTGATGGGTAATGACATGGCCGTTTCTGTCGCTGGATCAAATGGACATTTTGAGTTGAATGTTTTCAAACCGGTAATTGCCTACAATGTGCTTCAATCGGCAAGATTGATTGGTGATGCTTGTGTTTCGTTTACAGATAATTGTGCTATTGGTATTCAGGCTAACCTTCCTATAGTTAAAAAACACTTAGATAATTCTCTTATGCTTGTGACGGCATTAAATACTAAAATTGGTTATTATAAAGCTGCTGAAATTGCTAAATACGCACACAAAAATGGAACAACCTTAAAAGAGGCTGCAGTCGGATTAGGTCATGTAACGTCTGAAGAATACGACTTGTACGTTGATCCATCCAAAATGATTGGTTCTATGGATTAATTTCAATAATGGTTAAGTTTAAAAGGGATCGAAAGGTCCCTTTTTTATTTTTAATGAATTTTTTAATAAACTGGTGTAAGCAAATCAAATAGTGCTGTTTGTAATTTAGCCGATTGATTTGAAACCATTTTTTTTGAAATCATTGAGGGCTTTTCATTCACTACAATCGCATCAGAATCTAATGCACCTCTCATTGATAATGATGACACTGTATAATCAATTGGAGCAGCCGAAGAAGATGCAATTGAATTCTTAGATTCCCCATCCCATTTATAACTTGCGACATCTTCACCTTTAAAAAGTTCATCTTCAAAATCCATTTCGACTGTAGATTGAGAGACTGATGAAAATTTTCGAGAGTCTTTCATTTGATTTTTATCTGATTTTATGGGATTTGATTTTACGATTTCTTTCAAGCCTTCATTTTTAAAGGTTGATTCTTTATTTTCTACCGACTTAATTTTAGTTTCTTTATTATCATTCGTCTCTAAAAATGCCAACTGAGGCTTATCGATTGTTGTTTCTTTATTTAATTGATAGATTACAAAAACCACCACCAAAAGTGCAGCAACTTGTAAAATAGGGTTCAGATAAAATGGTTTGTCCGTTGGAAAAAGTCGTTGAATTATTCCCTTTTTAGAATGTTCTTTAGCAAATAACTCATCCAAATTGCCTTTTGTCATGTAATGCGTCCCAAATGGCTGATTTGTTTTATATGCATCCAATTGAACGTAAAATGATTTCAAATCTTCAAATTCTTCCTCTGTAGAAAATAATTCTTTGAAGTTTTCTAGCTCGTTCTTTGTTAATTCAGAAAAAGACTTCCTTTTAAAAATTTCCATTAATTGATCTTCCATAATTTAATGTATTACGGGGTTAAATTCTTTTAATTTCTCTGCCAAATATTTTGTCGAATAAAACAATCTGGACTTCACAGTTCCCTCATTAACTTGCGTCACTTCGGCAATTTCTTTGATGGATAATCCGTCTAAATGCCGAAGAACAAATACTTCGCGGTGCTCCTCTTTTAACAACTCAAGATTTTTCTCCAACGCATCTCCGAAATTACTCATCTCCACTTCATTCAACACATTAACTCCTGTATCAGAAATAGAATAAAACTGATCCACTCCGGTTGTCGTCCCTTTCCTGACTTCTTGTTTTTTATATTCGTTTTTACACATATTACAAGCCACTGAATAAATCCATGTTTTGAAAGACCGCTCGCTGTCAAAGTAATCAGGTTTTTTGATCAACTTCACAAATAAATCATGAACAAAATCCTCCGCTTTCAATTCATCACGCCAAAGCATTCGAACAAAATATCGTTTCAAAGCATCTGCATATCTTACATAAATTTCATCAAAGGCGCGCTTATCCCCTTGCGACATCAATCGCATTAATTTTTCATCAGATTCTAATTTGTATGAGGTTCGGAAAAGTTGCATCAATTCTTCTTCTGTAGTTCTTTCACTTGAATTGATTTTCCTGTCCGATTGCCAATTTCATCCATTATCCGATCTACTTCCCTCACTTTTTCTATTTGATATTTACTAGCGTACTGATTTCTCAATTCAACTAGCATTGGTAAATAATTCAGGGATAGTTTTTTTGCTAAATCAGACTTTCCTATTATTACTTTTTTTGAAAGTTGTTTCTCCCACAAATCTATATTTTCACCTATTGTGAGATTTGGAGAAAAAAGTAAAACCAACCCATTAATTATTAAATCAGATTGTAAAGGCATAAAATAATTTTTTGGCAAAGTAAGCGACAAAGACAAAGTTCTATTCCTATTCA
>JBIIHD010000169.1:0-4127 GCA_044236095.1 Crocinitomicaceae bacterium
TCGCAGGTGTTCCGGGAGAGACAAAAATATCAATATCGTCATCTTTCAATTCTGCCAAAAAAGGATGTATTTTCGATTGAATTTCGGCATGGTCAATTGGATCATTTAAATCCGTGTAGCGTATTTCAATATTTCTATCTGAATAATTCTTTACCAAATGACTCCGTAAGTGTAATGCACGCATATCCTCATCCTTTTCCGCTGAAAGAATGATATGTTTATCGTGTTTGTAAAAATAACGGTGAAAGGAATTGGTTGGTCCCTCTTCAACTATTTGTCCTGCTGTAAAATCTTGATTGTAGGCATGCCAAGATACGAGAATTTTCATATTCGTTTTGAATTAAAAAAATAAAAATATATAAAAATTTGATATATAAAAATAAAAAATAATATAAATTATATCAATAAATGCATAAAATACTTGATTTTTTGTAATGGCATATACTTTGTCAAATGCAGTAGACCAACGAAAAAAAGATATGCAACAGGTGATTTTGACTCTTATTTCAGAGAAGGAAAAATTAAAAAACTCGATGATTTTAAAAAAGTTTCAAGCAGCCTTTTTAAGCAGAGATATGGAAGATTTAGATTCCATATTGGATGAATCTGGAAGTTATTTCAGAAAAATGTCTAAAGGTGGTGTAATGGCCTATTTTTATCGATGTTTTAAAGAAACGAGATCAATTGTTAAAACAATGAATATAGTTGTTAATAAAGGGTTTTCGTCTGACACAAAACCTTGCCAACCGGTTCTTGAATTTCGATTTCCTGAATTTGATCCTTTTACAGGTAATGATTATGATTTGGAAAGACCTCTCGGTGCGGAGCCCAACGCAATGCGAAATGAACTTGTTTATCGCTTTGCATTTTCTTTATGTGATGGAAAAATCGTTTCTATTCGAATTCCAAAAGCTTGTAAAGAGTCCCTAGAAACTGAAATTAGATTGAACTAAATAAAAAAGAATGAATAATAAAAAAACAATTTACCATTTCATCGTAGATGAAAGTGTGTCTATGTCTAGTCTTAAGAATGAGACTATTGAAGGATTTAATACTCAATTAAAAACAATTAAGGAGCTAAAGGAAGAGCTTCCCGAAAATGAATTTATTGTGTCGGTTACCTATTTTAATAACCTCGTCAAAGAGGTAATAAAATTTGGAAAAATCGAGGATATACCGCTATTATCTCCAGAGATTTATCATCCTGATTCATGTACATCCTTACTGGATGCAATAGGGCAATCAATTGATAATATCCAGAATCATTTTGGATATGAAATTGAAGAAAATCTTGCAACGGTTGTTCTAATTATTCTTACCGATGGGAAGGAAAATTCTTCGCGATATTATAATTATTTTCAGATTTCTGAGCGTATTGAAATTTTAAGCGCTACGGATAAATGGGTATTTACTTTTTTGGGAGCTGGACTTGATGTAAGTACTATGACTGAGAGAATGAAGATGCCTTCTAAAAATGTTACCTCTTTTGATAAATCGAGATACTCAGAAATGTTAGATAGAGTAAGTCGTTCCGTGAGAAACTATGAAAAAAACAAATCTGCTGACTTGTATTCATCGGATTTCTTAATGGATGATGAAGAATAACCAAATCTATTTATATCATTCAAATTATGGAAAAGAATAATTCCAAATTTCGTCGGAAACTAGTTGAAATAATGGAAAGTGAACATTTTTCAGATGTTTTTTTACATGAAAAAGTAACTGAGCTACTCAATGAATATTCATTTCTTTCAGTAAAAGATTTGAAGGAACCAAGCACCTTGAACGAGCTGTTAAATTCATCCATTTCCTATCTGCGTGCTGAAAACAAAGAATTTGATTATAAAAGCAATATTGTTGACCTTGATAATGCAACGGGAGGATTCGGGTTGGGTGAGTTTGTCATCATTGGCGCAAGGCCTGGAGTAGGTAAAACGAAGTTTTTACAGTACTTGATGTTACAAGGCGCAAGGGATTTTCCGGTATTATATTTTGCTTTAGACTCTGGAAAAGATAGTTTTGTTAATGGCTTAATTTCTTCTTTGACCGAGATAAATTACACCAATTTTCGAAAGAAAATAATTTCTGAGGAGCAGTGGAAATTGATTCATAGGGTAAAATCAGATATAGAAAATTTACCTATTTACGTTTGTGATGAGGTTATTAATAGCATGCAGGCTTTCCGTATTTTGTGCGATCGCTATATAGATGAATTAGGGGTGAAAGCAATCTATGTAGATTTTCTTCAGTTATTAGGTTCAAATAGATATCGGTACCAACGAGATTTGGAATTGGGATATGTTAGTCGCGAATTGAAAAATTTAGCTCGTGAAAAAAATGTATGTGTCATTGCTTCAAGTCAATTGAGTAGAAGTTGCGAATCAAGAGGAGGGGAGAAGCGACCAGTTTTAAGTGATTTAAGAGAATCAGGATCTTTTGAACAAGATGCAGACAAGATATTACTTTTATATCGTGCAGAATACTATGGCTTTGAAATAGATGAAATGGGTAATTCCACAAAGAATATTTTGGATATTGAAGTAGCTAAAAATCGTAATGGTTTCACGGATAGAATAAGAGTTAAACATAATTTGCCTTATGGTGGCTTGATGCCTTTTATTCCTTACGAGCCTAATATTCAATTTGATAGAGATCGATTGAGAGAAATTGAAGAGGATGAATCGCCGTTTTAAAATAATTTAAATAAATAACTACCGGTCCAATGTATGAGTCGCTTGGTACGATTAGAGGTTGTGTACCGCAATCCATGAAAAAAAGAGAGGTTTTAGATCTCCGATCTCGAGAATGCTTCGCATTCCCGAAATCGCCAATTGAGATAGTGGCCGGTAGTTTTTGAATATATAACATAAAATGAATTGGAATTTACTTCTTGAAAAAAGAGATATGCATTCAGAGGCTATTAGGCATTGGATTTCTACTTCTAATGGAGTTATTCCGTCGTTCGCAGATTCCGTTGCTGAAGGGAGAGCATTAGCACTGTTAAGTATTTCCAACTGGAAAGAATTGGCTCTTTTTCTTAAAGTTTCTCCATTGCAAATTGAGCGATTAATCAATGATCCAAGTTATTTTGAATATACAATACCCAAGAAAAAAGGTAAACCACGTTTGATTTGTCAACCCGAAACAGTATTAATGAAAATACAACGAAGGTTGAATCCCTTTTTTCAGTCAATTTATGAATTTCAGTTGCCAAGTTGTGTTCACGGCTTCGTATCAAAATCTAAATATGTTAATCGTTCAATTGTTTCGAACGCACTACCGCATGTTGGTAAGAAAAGTGTTTTATCGCTTGATTTACAAGATTATTTCACTACCATCAAAGCTAAAAGGGTGCGGAATTTATTTCGGTCATGGGGATTAAAAGAAGAAATTTGTATTGCATTTACTTTACTATGCACTTACAAAGGAAGTTTACCTGCAGGCGCACCAACGTCGCCAATTTTAGCAAATTTGTGTTCTTTAGATTTGGATAATTCTCTCATTCGAGTAGCTGAGGAGCATCAATTAACATATACGCGTTATGCAGATGATCTAACTTTTTCATCAAATAATTTTATTTCAGATTCGGTTATTTTTCGCTTGATGGAAACAATTTCTTCTTGTCATTTTAAAGTTAATCAATCTAAAATTCGTTGTACAGGCAAGCACCGAAAACAGAAAATAACTGGTGTTGTTGTAAATCAAAAACTATCAGCGGATCGAAAATTGAAAAAGAAAATTAGGGCAATTGAACATGACATTAGAACGAACGGATTGGCCTCAGCAACGGAAAAGCACTATGGATTGAATAAGTCATCAACAGAAGAATTGCAAAATCATTTTCTGAGAAAGGTTTTAGGGCTTCAATCCTTTATTAAAATGGTTGAGTATAAACGAATGTTACCCCAATGTATTCCTCAATCCCTTCAACAATAAAATCTAAAGTTTTCGAAGTTGCTATGTATGTTATCATTGAATATAAGGCAATTTCAATGCTCAGAAAATAAGCTGCTGTACCAAAAATCAAAACATTAATTACAATGATTATGTCGCCAATTGTAGTTCCTAACTTTTTGCTTAAGTAAATCGCTAAAACTTCAGTGCCATCGATAACAGCGCTTCCTCGT
>JBIIHD010000170.1:0-4125 GCA_044236095.1 Crocinitomicaceae bacterium
GGTCTGAATAGCAAGTTCGAGAGCAGTATAAGAAAAATCACCGGTATGAAATTGTCCTAATGGATTAGCGAACGCATTTTCTAATTGTTGTTTTACCTTGATTTTAAATTCATTAAAGGAATTAAATCCAATGAATTTGGCTAATAAATTTAATGTCGATGTATAAGGGCGATGATTACTTTTTAAAACACCAAAAAATCGCGCAAAGGTATGCGCAGAGATAATAATTCCTTCTTCAGCAAATTTATCAGCAAGCCTTTTGCAATCATAAAATTCTGAAACTGAAATAGTTGTTTTTTCTTGAATTTTTCGTCTTAATTCTCGAAGAAAATAAGTCTCATCAGATTGTAAAAGTTGTTTTTTCATATGTAAATAAACTTGTAATAAAAATACAAAAAACAGTAAATCAAACTTGCAACAAGATGCAATAAGCTGCCAAAAGAAGATTATATAGTTTTGAGAGAAATTGTAAAAATAGAAACCAAATTCTAAAATAAAGGGGAGGATGCCGAAAAACCAAAAGAGTAGGAAAAAAATAAAATTTTAAAAAATGTATAGATACGAAGTTTCTTTAAACTGGACAGGTGGTGGTGGTACTTATACCGTAATTATTGAATTAAATGAGCCAATAAGTTCAAGTTCATGGTCTAAACAAGTGGCAGAAGCAGTTGAAAAACAAACCGGAAAAAAACCCGCAAATATATATAATTATAAGCTACTTTAATTATATAAAGAATACTAGTAAGAGTTAAGAATAAGAAAATGAACTAGGATTTTATGAATTATTTGATAGCAATTTTGGAATACGATGAATACGACAAAAGTCAATTTGATGAATTTTGTGAAGATGAATCCTTAATAGAAGTGGGTGGAGATAGTTTTTTTGGATATATGGATTCCGCTTCAGATTTTAGTCAAATTTATTTCTCTAATGGTCCCTATTCCGATAATTGCATAGTATTATATTATAAAGAAATTGGTGAAATTGATGAGATAAATGAAATTGATTCAGAATCGTTCTACAATGTCATTAGTGATCTTAAAAGAAACGGAAATCTTTATATTTTAAATGAATCAGATTTTAGATTATTAACACAAAATATAAATAGTGATTTTCCAATTAAAGACATTGATTCAGCTTGCATTACAAAGGCTGAATTTGAGTGATAATTCTAAAAATAAATAAATGGAAAACAAAGTTGGGTTCTATGCCGGCAGAATTAACAATGATGATAATATCGAAGAGTGTTGTTTTTCAGGAGATAAGGCTGATTTTATTCTTTTGGGAACTTTTGATTCAAAAAACGAATTTGTCGGTAGAGTAATTACAAATTGGATTGATAAAACGCCAACAGATTCATTATTATTTAAAGGACAATCATATTGGGATTTAGGTGGGATTGCAGAAAATGAAAATGGGATCAATTTATGGGACGAAGTATTAAAAGAATTTCCAAATCTACTCAGTAAAATCGAATCACTCTATGAATTCTTAGAAGTAGACTCTGATGATGAACATTTTAATTTGAGCAAAGAAATTCCTGATGAAATTAGGTTATTCTGTCTATTTGAAGGAAAAATCGTCAATCTAGCGAATGTTAAAAAAGGAAATGGAGAGAATCTGAGATTAGAACTTTTCCTTTAGTTAATACTACATAAACTTATAATTTATGAAAGAGTTAATTGATGTGATAAAAAAAGACCTTGTTGATTTGTACGAAAACGACAAAATTGATAACGCAATTATTTTTAATCAATTAATCGGAAAGCAATTCATTGCTGAAAATTTTATCCCCATGTATTTTAGTGGAGATTTTAAGTCTAAAACGGTATTTGTCATGTTGAATCCGGGAAGTGGACTAAACAATAATTATTCGTTTGAAAAGTCAGATAAATCCAAATACAAAAATTCAGAAGAATTTGTGAATTCATACATTTATAGACATACGAATTATGGAAAACTAGACTATAATCGTATGGATAATTTTGATATAAAACAAGCAGCCTTTCTTCTTCCATTTATAGATTCAGACATACAAATCACTGATTTTACAGAAGATTTAAATAATCGTGAGTTAAAATTGAAAGCGAAGGAATCTGTCCTCATGAACAAACTTCAACTGGAATTAATTCCTTATCACTCTGCAAAATTTGAGGAACTGATTAGTAATGAGAAAGTAGCACATCAATACATTAAACTTTTTGTGCCACATGTAAAACGACTGCTTAACTTAATTACGGAAATAGATCGCAAATATGTGATATTTGGCGCCAAACAATTTTACTATTTGTTCCAGGCATTTAATACAATTATTCCCGGATCATTTGTTTTTATAAAAAATGAAAGTTTTGCTATTGATGGACTAAAAAACAAAGTAAATCTTAGTGTAGTTGAAATTAGTCATAATGGAAAAAGAATAAATGCGTTGATTGCGCATTCATTTCCACGAAGAGACTTACCGAATGCTTATGTGAAGATGAAAAAGTACGGGGAATTATGTTTTCAAGAAATAAATAATATACTAAATTAGAAATCATGGCCATTTCAAATGTAGAAGAAACCTATTCAAAAGAATATCGCGTGTTTGATGAAAGAGGTAATACAGTTTCGCAACGATCTATTGGATCTCAAGAAGAATTGGTAGGAATTGGAGTGGATTTCTATGTGACACTTGATAGAAACGAAATACGGACTTGGAATGAAAAATCTCAAAGAATTACCAGTATGACATTTGCGGGTTTTTCAGTAAAAAATGTTACGGGTAATTTCATTAATCTTCTAAGAGGAAATGAAATGTATACATATGATAAAACTTTTAAACTTTTAAATACAAGAACAATTTAAAACAAAAAAATATGAGTGAAGAAGTAATTAAAGACAAAAATGGTTATGTACTTGCAACATTGGAGACTAAGGGTAATACTATCATAATGTATGACAAATACCGTAATCGAATAGCACAATTTGATTCGAATGAAGGTTATACAAGGGATAAGTATGGTAATAAAATCGGAAACGGAAATTTACTGATGACATTGTTACCGAAAGGTAATTGAGTTTTTCCAAAAAATGTTTAATGCTAAATAACAAACAATTCTTAAATAAAATCAGTGCACTTGTAATTTTATTAAGCGCACTTTTAATTGGAATTGAAACTGCATTTCGAGAAAATAGACAATTAGAACACATATTGAGTTATGTGGATATTTTAATTGTATTGTATTTTTCTTTTGAAATTTTTTACAGAATAAAAACCGTCGAAAATTCTTTTTCAATTTTTGTTGAGACATTAAAAGGCTATTTACCTCTCAATAAAAAGAAAGAAAGGAACAATTCCAATGAAGTATTAGAGGAATGGTTTTGGATTTCATTTGATTTTGGATTAGTTGTTCTGAGTTATTTATCTTTTTTAAGACATTATTTCGAGCATCCACAACTTTTATTAATTCTGAGATTGTTTAGAATATTTAGAATATTTCGAGTATTCGAGTTGAATGAATCTTTGAAACGAATTGAAAAGAAAATAATATCTGTTGTACCAACCATCATTACCTTTTTTGTTTTAATTGTATTGCTACTATATACCTATTCAATTGTGGGGATGTATTTGTATAACTTCAGAACATTTGAAACTGTTGATTTTTCTGGTGTTTATAAATCTATGACAAGTTTATTTGTTTTAATGACAAATGGCTGGTCAGACACATTATACGAATTAAGAAAGGTAAATGAAGTTGCTACCATTGTCACAGATATTTATGTTATTTCTTTTTTCTTGTTTTCAGTAATTGTAACACTCAATGTTTTTCTCGCTGTAATGACTTCACAAATTCAAGAGAAATTGGAGGAAGATATTCAAGAAATAAAGAAAGTAGATAAAGAAATTCAGTCTGAAATTATTCATATGGAAAAAGAAAGTGACCGAGAAAACAATGAAATGATGATTAAAATAAATACCATTCTGAATGAATTGGAACAATTAAAATCAATAAAAAAGAATCAATAAATATTAATTCGCTGCATAAGCCTCAATTCCTTTATGGGTTGGGGCTTTTGTTTTCTATAGAAAATTAGTTTTAAGCTGCTTTTTTTTATTTGCCAACCTTACCTTTGCATGAATGCTA
>JBIIHD010000171.1:0-4121 GCA_044236095.1 Crocinitomicaceae bacterium
AAGCATACCAGAGTCAGTTGCGTATTTTTTCAAGGTATTTGTTAAACCTCTTCTAAATCCAGACAAATGAGTACCTCCTTCATGCGTATTAATATTATTCACATATGCTTGAATGTTTTCGGTATAAGAAGTATTATATGTCAATGCAACCTCTACAGGAATATTCTCTCTTTCTCCCTCAAAATAAATCACATCCGAAATAAGCGCCTCTCTGTTTCTATCCAAGTATTGAGCAAACTCTCTCAAACCACCCTCAGAATGATACGTAGTTGATGGGGATTCACCATTTTCATCTTGTATTCTTAAATCGGATAAGGTAATGGTTATCCCCTTATTCAAAAATGCCAATTCACGCATTCTTGCCGCCAAGGTGTCAAAATTATATTCAGTTGATTCAAAAATAGTTCCATCCGGCTTAAAAGTTACCTCAGTACCAGTTTCTAGTGATTCACCGACAACCTTTACATCATATAAAGGCTTACCAATACTGTATTCTTGTTGGAAGATTTTTCCTTCTCTTCGAACTGTTGCTTTCAATGCAATAGATAATGCATTTACACACGAAACACCAACTCCATGAAGTCCACCTGATACTTTGTATGTGTCTTTATCGAATTTTCCACCGGCATGAAGTACCGTCATAACTACTTCCAGCGCCGACTTCTTTTCTTTCGTATGCATTGCCGTAGGGATTCCACGACCATTATCTTTTACAGTAATTGAATTGTCTTCATTTATGAAAACACTAATCGTATCACAATGCCCCGCCAAAGCCTCATCAATGGAGTTATCAACCACCTCATAAACCAAATGATGCAACCCTTTAACACCAACATCACCAATGTACATAGCAGGTCTTTTTCGAACTGCTTCCAACCCTTCTAATACCTGTATATTGTCTGCTGAATAATTACTTCTGTCAATTTCTTCTTCGCTCATAGTATTGAATTCTTTTTTATAAAAAATGATTACTTACAAAAGTACAAAACATGACCCTCTAAGTCAAGAAAAACCTAGTGTTTTAGGCTCTAATTATTAACAACATTTCAACCTTTTATGAATCTTTGGAAACTTCATTATCTCGAAAAGAGGAAGGCATCAATCCGGGAATAATTTTTAAAAAAATGGGTAATAATAAACTTCCTCCAGGAATTAAAAAAATTGCCAGTGAAGGCATAGACCTCATAATATCCATCAGTTGATTTTTAACCAATTCTTTTTCTTCTTTGGTTAAATCTTTTTGAGTGGATTTACCTAAAAGCCGAACTAAATCTTTACTTTGTTGAATTTCTAGGATCAATTTGTCTTTATTTCTCAAAAGTATCTTGCCCCACCTATTGGTAAGGTTTGAGAATAAAATTTCTGTGGAAGATGACTTTAAGTAGGGGATAGATTTTCCATGCGCTAAAATAAATCCGGTATTGAATGTCAAGGCTACTTCAACTTCCTCCTCTGAAAGATTCAAAGCTAGAGCTAAATTTATTAAAAATGATCGTTCCGCTTCGAAAATTTCGCGGTTGCATGAAATAATAAAAGAACAAAAATATAAAAGATAGTATTTTAATTCGTAATTAAATTCTGAGAAATCATTTAAATTTGGCGTGTAGTCAGGATTCTTAAATAGATTTTCAAATTCATTATCAATTTCTTCTTCCAATCTTGCACAAGCAATGAAAAAACTAAACAATTTTTCTTCTGATTCTGATATTTCTTTATCTGAATGCGATGCGCCTATGAAGAAATGCATGGCGGTGCTTGTGAGTTCTTGAAAAGGTTGAATTTTTCCCTCTTCAAGAAATTTTTTGAATAGAATAACATCCAAAAAAACGAACGCATTATTTAAAGTGCTTAACCAAATTCGAGTTTCTAATATCCGTTTATCTAATTCTAAACGTTCATCAATTGCAGATTCTATAGTTTGTATTTGCGATTCTTTTTTGAAAAATGATAAAAAATCAAAAGTGTTTTTTAGTTCAACCGATTCGTAGTAAGTCGCTAGGGTTGTTATAAATTTTTCTTTGTCAAATTCAAAATTATTGTAGTCAAGGTACGTCCAAAGTAAAGTTTCAAAAAAAAGATTTTTAAGCTGATCTTGAGCTGTCCAGTTTACGATTTGTTCGGACTGTAAAAAAAGTGGTTTTATTGCTGTTCCGAGTAATAAACCTGAATCTCGACTGACATGAAATAAGTTATCACATTCGCCTCTATGGAGATGTATTTGTCTTTTCTCAACTAAATCGATGTATTTTTCAATCCAGCCAGATGATCCAGGATAATACACAGTCTTATTTTAAAGCGTAGCGCACAGCTAGACCGCCTCCCCAGTAAAATACTACTGGACTCAATGAAATAACGGGACCCGTATCAAGTGCAATGTTAAGTGGTAAATTTTCAAAAGTGTAATCTAATCCAATGACGCCATTGGCACTGAAAAACAAAGCATTTGTGCCAAATCCAACCGCAGGACCAGCTCCAATATACCAATCTAAACCTGTTGGTTCGGGTAATGATTTTTGTATTTCGAATAGACCAGAGAAATAAAGTCCCCCGGCATATCCTCCAATTGATAATTCAGCAGCAGTGCTACTTGAAAGCATTTTTTTAAGGTTTAACCCTCCTAAAGAAGGGTAACCGCATTTTAAGCCGATTGCGGTTTTGTACGATTGTGAGAAACTATTCGTTGAAAGAATTATAATTGCTAACAGGAATATTTTTTTCATGGTGAAAATTTTTGACAAAATTACAATTTACCGGCAAGCGTAAATGCTTTTTGTTTTGCAAAAAATACACCTCCATCTGTTGAAAAGACTTCAAAAACTAATACATATACCCCAATGCTCGCTTTAACTTGTTGATCGGTAAGACCATCCCAAGAAAAAGTTCCCGTAGTCCCCAGTAATTCATTGGTAAAAATTGTACGAACTAATCTCCCTCGGTCGTCATAAATTTGAGCCTTTCCCAACAATCCTGAACTTGTCAAATTATAATTAATTTGTAAAATGTCTTGAAATCCATCATTATCAGGAGAAAATAGATCATCACTAAATGTCAGTTCGCCATTTGAAACAGCAGGTCGATATTGAGAATTAACTCTTCCTGGTGTGGCAAAACCGACATCCTCAGCTGCAGAGTGCCAATTGAACTCACTACTTGATAAACCGTTCGGATCAATGCGTTCAAGGGAAACTCCATCGGTGTTGTCTAGTAAATCAAAATGCCATGAATCCAAATAGGAAACTTTATCAATAATTTGGTAATTTGAAATTAGATAAACTGTTCCCGAATCATTATTATAACTAGGCAATTCACAAAATAAAAATTTGCCGGGTATCGAAAATGGGTAGTTTTGTTTTATAAAAGTTGAATCCTTTCCTAAAACCACATAGTCATTCGGTTGAAGTAAATAATTGCCTAAAATTGTTTTAAAATTATCTATGGTATCATTGTCAAAATTTGCCAATTGCCAATCTTTTAGGTTAATTACTTTGTTAGAATTATTGTATAATTCAATCCAATCTTGACCGCCGGTTAAAGGATTTTGAAGAATTTCATTGATAATTATATCTCCTTTTTGAGCTGATTCTGGAAGGATAAATGTTCCATTTCGTTCCGCGGAATTTAACCAGCAATCAGATATCGAATTTAGTGTAAAAGAATACAATTGTGATCCTTGAAGATTTTCGTTGAATTGAAGGGTCATCAAATTGGTTGGACTGCCTGATATATATTTGTTTTGAATCGTCAAATTTGGGTTGAATGAAAGCAAGGAATTCGCTAAAGAAGTTGAATCCATACCCTCATTAAAATGAAGCTCAAGAAAATTGGGTGTTAAAGCCAAAGCCAATGAAATCGACGGAGCAGTAGTATCGGGAATCGTGTTATAAACAGAATTTACACTTCCTGGCGTTCCACCCAAAATCCAAGTGGAGGCAATCCAATTGTCTGCATCTGAACAAGGATCATTTGGGTTAATTAATTCTAGTGAATATCCACCACTTTTCTTGATATCATCACGATACCAATCATCAGTGTAAGTAAGTTTATCAATTATTTGACCGTAGCTATCTTTTAAAACTACATCATCTCCTGCGTTATTCAAACTTGGAAAACTCGTTACCCCA
>JBIIHD010000172.1:0-4112 GCA_044236095.1 Crocinitomicaceae bacterium
TAATAATGAAAATGCACTCGGAGAAGCTTTTTTATTTTTGAAGAAAAATTCTATTAAAGCAAATGATATCATTATAAATCCAATTGAGAAATTAATGAGTGATACATCCCTAGTGTAAAATGAAAAATTATAATGAAAAGTAAATTCACTCGTATTCAATTGTTTTAAAACCCATGCACCAAATAATGCAAAAGGTATTGCTGTACTTCCGAACTTTATTAATATGGAATAATTTATTTTACGATAAATTAAAATGACTTTAAAAAGGGAATTGAAAAAATGAACTATTGCAGTTGCAAATACTGCAATTTCTATTGGAAAAAACAAACAAAATACGGGTAGCAAAATAGTCCCTAGTCCAAATCCAGAAAAAAAGGTTAATAAACTACCCAATAAAACAACAGACGAAATAATTATAATTTCCATTTAAACCTATTTATGGCGAAATATAGTAGTTTTGTTTTAATTTAAAGTTAATGATCGTAGATTTACGCAGTGATACAGTCACAAAGCCAAGCAAAGAAATGCTTGATGCCATGTTTTCGGCAAAAGTTGGAGATGATGTCTTTGGTGAAGACCCTAGTATTAATGAACTACAAGAGTTTGCAGCTAATTATTTTGGCAAAGAAGCTGCTTTATTTTGTTCATCAGGAACACAAACCAATCAAATTGCGATTAATGTTCATGTGAAGCCAGGTGGTGAAGTGATTTGTCATGAAGAGAGTCACATTTACAAATACGAAGGTGGTGGAATAGCAAAAAATTCAGGCGCATCAGTTCGTTTATTACAAGGTAATCGCGGACGAATAACCAAAGAACAAATTGAAAAATGGATAAATCCTGAGCACGATGTTCATTTTCCGTTAACACAACTAATTTCAATTGAAGATACAGCAAACCGTGGTGGTGGAGCAATTTATGATTTTCGAGAAATCGAAAAAATCAGCGAATTTTCAAGAAAAATGAATATCCCTCTGCATTTGGATGGTGCTAGATTAATGAACTCGCTCGTTGAAACAGGAATAGATCCAATCAAATACGCATCAAATTTTGATTCCATTTCATTGTGCCTGTCGAAAGGTCTTGGGGCACCTATTGGTTCACTTTTAATCGGAACTAAAGAATTCATTAAAAAAGCACATCGTGTAAGAAAAGTTTTAGGTGGAGGGATGAGACAAGCCGGAATTCTGGCCGCAGGCGGTTTATTTGCATTAAAAGAAAATGTTAAACATTTGAAAATTGACCACATTCACGCTAAAGCGTTAGAATCAAACTTACAAGAAATACATTGGATTCAAGAAATAATTCCGGTTCAAACAAATATAGTAGTTGCTGTTTTAAAAAACGAACAAAATAGAGATCTGATTATTGAAAAGTTAAAGGAAAAAAATATTAAAACTATCGCTTTTGGGCCAGGTATGATTCGCTTTGTAACTCATCTTGATATTAATTCACATCAGATAGAATATACAATTCAAGAAGTGAAAAAGATTAATCTTAACTAATAATCTTAATTTGAATAGAATAGAGTTCATCACTTGTTAGACTCAATTTTGGTCGCGAAAAATTCATGTCATCCATTGAATTAATTGGAATCAAATGAATATGTGCATGAGGGACTTCTAATCCTATTACTGTTACCCCTATTCTTTTGCAATCAATTTTTGCTTTTATACTTTGAGCGACAGTTTTAGCAAAAACAATCATTCGTTGAAGTAATTGATCATCAATATCAAAAATATAATCAATTTCAATCTTAGGAATAACTAAAACGTGACCTTTAACTAAAGGGTTAATATCAAGAAAAGCCAAGAACTCATCATTTTCAGCAATAGAATAACAAGGAATTTCACCATTAATAATTCTTGTAAAAATCGAAGCCATTATCTGGAAATATCAAGAATTTCAAACTGGATTATTCCACCTGGCGTTTGTACATCTGCTTTTTCACCGACTTTCTTTCCAAGTAATCCTTTTCCTATTGGTGAATCAACAGAGATTTTCTTTTGTTTAATATCTGCTTCATTTTCAGCAACAAGGATATATTCCATTTCCATTCCATTAGAAATATTTTTAATTTTAACTTTCGATAGAATAAAAACCTTAGAGTTATCTATATGAGACTCATCTATTACACGTGCATTGGCTATGATGTTCTCTAATTTTGAGATTTTCATTTCTAATAAGCCTTGAGCTTCTTTTGCGGCATCATACTCGGCATTTTCTGATAAATCTCCTTTATCTCTAGCTTCTGCAATTTGTTCAGAAATAGCAGGACGTTGAACAGTTTTCATATTGTATAATTCGTCCTTCAACTTTTGAAGACCTTCCTCCGTGTAATAATTAATTTGCGACATAATATTAAATTTGACTAAACAAAGAAGAGAGCCCATTGAAGGCTCTCTTTTACAAAAATATAATTATTAAAATTTATTTCAAAGAAATCGTAGCTCCGATTGTATGAATAATTCCAAAAACTCCTGCAAATCGGGCGCAATACTCTAAACCTAAGGCACTTTTATTTTTACCAACTAAAGCATCTATTGAAAAACCTGCGGTAGGGCCTATTAACGCATTTGATCGATTTTCCGCACTGAAAATACCATTTTCATATACAAAACCACCTCTCAGGTTAAACGCCATTTTTTCAGAAGTCATTCCATAATCTAGCCCTAATCTGAATTGATCTTTTGAAAACGAATTCGCGGTAAATCCAAAAGCAACATTTAATTTGTTTTTTTCAGTAAAAATAAAATCATAGGAACCACCAATTGAAAGAAGAGATGGCATTTCGTAAGTAGCCGATCTGTTTTCTAATGATCCAATAAAACCAGTTGAAATGTACGTTACTTGTTGAGCTAAACCATCGCCTTTGTATTTCATTACCGGACCGACATTTTTCAAGGCAATACCAAATTTAATTTGATCTTGCTCTCCTGTCACATAGCGAATACCAGCATCTATTGCGACACCAGTAGCTTTCATGTTTGAGATGTTCTCAGAAATTACTTTAAAGTTAATTCCACCTGAAATGGACGAAGAAAACTCCTTTGCATAAGCCACATTAAAAATGTTTGCCCTTGGAGAAAAGAATCCGATATTACCTTCAGGGTTGGCAACTGTAGTAATTGGAATATCTCCATAGTTCAAAGATTGAACACTAATGGAAAATACACTCGACTCAGAAATTCTTTGGGCAAAACCAGCACTATTTAAACTAATACCTGCATTTCCCATCCAATTTGAATAATTGAATTTAATTTGAGTTTTATCAGTTGAAGCAAGACCTGCTACATTGGTAAATGTCGCTTCCAAACCTTTCATGTTAGCAATTCCCGCATCACCAATGGCTGAACCTCTTGCCCAAGGATTTATCAACAGATGCGAAGCACCGGCTGAGCCAATTCTATCCTCATTTCCTGCAAAAACTTGTGATGTTAGAACAAAGCCTGCTGTCACAATGCCAAGAACTATTTTATTTAGTTTATTTTTCATGTTATAATAACTTTATAATAATTAAATTCCCTGTAAATCAACTTGCCTCATTCCGCCTACAAATTTCAATACAACATCACCGATATCAGGAACCTGAACGTGAATTAAATACACACCACTGGCCACTGGAATACTTTTGTTATTGGTTAAATCCCAATCCTGCGATGTTACTTCACTATCTTTTTTAAATGTTCTAACCAATTTTCCATTAACTGTGTAAATATTTATTGTACAAACCTTTGGAAGGTTAGTTATCTTAACTCGAGTATCTAAACGATTTCTCTCATATTCAGAAAATGCATAATACGGATTCGGAACAACATTTATCATTTTTAAAGCTTCCTTCAATTGATCTGTATTCGCCGTAACCGTAGCAATATCATCCATTGACCAAGAATACATCGGTTTACCAGCATTCTCTCCCGATCCCACAAAATTCTTGTATTCTTTATTGATGCGAAGTTTGATTGTAACATCCGTAGATAATAACGATTGACTTTGTCTCAATAATGGATACGAAACCCATGTTAAACTTCCATACAATTCGCGTTTCGCTGTCGTTGAATTGCTTTCTACCTCCAACCACTTATTTTGTAAGAAATTACTTCCATTTACTT
>JBIIHD010000173.1:0-4090 GCA_044236095.1 Crocinitomicaceae bacterium
AATTGACATACCATCCATTCTTTAATTCTTGTGCGATTCTTTTTGCAATACCGTTTTTGTCAAGTGCCATTGCTAGATTTTGGATGTAAAATTAATTAGTTTTCTCAATCTCGTTCACTTTTCTAATTTTAAATCCTAGTTTTTTTCAATGTTAAAGGGATTTTCACTTTTTGTTTCAAGATTTTTTTCAAGTCTCGCAATGTAAATTCTATTCCGATTTAATTCTTTTGGTCCAAACCCGATTGACTCAGAACGATCTCCAATCCCATTTGTTTTGGTTTGCGAACTGCGGTATTTAATTCCAGTTATTTTACCTGTTGAATCTTTTTCCCAATCTAAAAATATCACTGAATGTCCAGATTTATTATTTCTCCAAAACTGAACGAAATCTCCGGGTTTAGCATCCTCAAAGCTAATTTTTCTGCCCCAATTTTGATTTTCTAAGACATATAAACATTGCGTTTCGAATGATTCTGTGGGAATTCCATACCAATGCTTTTGAAGTTTTTTCAATTCAGAACCGGTAATTTTGTCAAACATTTTTTGTCCCTGCATAATGTTGAAAAAAACCGTAAATGTAAAACCGGAACAGTAGGATCCTGTTTTGCTCTTTTTTAGTATCGTATCACTATTATGAATTAAATCGATTGGGCATCCTGTACTTGACAAAACGTAGCTACCTCCTTCATACTTGTAGGCTTCATTTAAAATAAAATCATTTAAAGGTTGACCGATGCTAAATAATGTCACAAAAGAGAAAGAAATGATAAAAATTATCCGCATAAAATCTTGTTTTGTTCAAAATTAATTATTCTAAACTAGTGAAAAATTTAATTTTTCACAAATAAAATTACTTACCTTCAAACCATGAAATTTACGGATTCACTTATAGACTACATACATAGTAGGAACTTCAATCTTCAAGATCTTACAATAATAGTACCCAACGAAAGAGCTGTTAAGTACATTTCAGCGTCGCTTTATAATAGGTATCAAAAACCACTTTTTTCTCCCAAGATCTATACAATTGATAAATGGATTAGATCCCTTTGTCCATTAACAATTATTGAAAAGACAAGACTTTTAATTGAATTATACAAAATTCAAGAAACGAATCCAATCGAAGAAGGAGACTTATCTTTTGATCAATTTATACTTTGGGGGCAAACTCTTTTGCAGGATTTTGATGAAATTGATCGATATCTTTCTGATCACAAAGAGGTATTTCAAAATTTACGAGATATTCGTGAGTTGGAGAGTTGGAATATGGAACCAGAACAATGGTCCTTGACTCAACAAAAATTTATGGCATTTTGGGAGAAGCTTCCTGATTACTATGTGCGTTTAAATAATGTTCTATCCTCTAAAAAGTCTACTTATTCTGGGGGAGCTTATCGTTGGGTAGCTGAAAATCTTCCATTGGTAGAATTCAGTCATACGGAAAATTTTATTTTTGCTGGTTTTAATGCACTTTCTAAGACTGAAATTGCAATAATGAAATACATGAAGGATTATAAAAATGCTTCTATTTTCATTGATGCGGATATCTATTACTTAAATGAAAGTATGCATGAAGCAGGTATGTTTATACGGCAGTTCATACATGAATTAGGTGTAAGAGAATTGCCCTTTACACAAAATGCCATGCTTCAATCTTCAAAGGAAATCAACATAATTGACTGCGCACAATATACAGGTCAGGTAAAACTTGCAGCAACTGAACTCAGTGGATTGAATTCAGAAGAATTAGACGAAACCTTAGTTCTACTAGCAGATGAAGGATTAATTGTTCCGATGCTGAGAAATATTCCTAAGTCTGTTCAAAGAGCAAATATTACGTTGGGGCTTCCGCTTAAAAATACTCCAGCAAAAACGTGGTTGGACTTATTATTTAAAATTCAAGAAAATAAAAAGCGTTTTGGTGAATCGGTGATTTATTTTAATGATTTACAGCAGTTTATGAATCATCCGTTTATTCAAGTTGGTGCTAGTGTGGAAGAACAAACTCAAATGTCTGAGCTAGAACAAATTTCTAAGAAATTCAATCGAATTGTTCAGAAAATCGAAAATTTACCACTTTCAAATAGGCTTATCGCAGTACTAAATAAAATATGCTTAAACTGGGAAAATAATTGGTTGAATGCGATCCAAGTTGTCAGAGAAATTAATCAATTGGTTTACAAATCCATTCCTACAAGTAGTCTTTTTGAACGTGCTGTTATTCAGAATTTTGATTCTTCCTTGATTGAGATTGAAAATATAGCTTTGGAAGGATTTCCTTCCATGAATCTGAAAAGTTTTGCCCTACTTTTTAAGAATCACGCATTTTCAAAAAGCATTGCGTATCACGGGAATCCTATTCAAGGATTGCAAATAATGGGGTTGCTGGAAACGCGACTTCTCGACTTTGAACGAATAATTATTCTGGGTATGAATGAAGGGAATTTGCCTCCTGTTAATGCCATTCAAACGTTTATTCCAATGGACTTGAGGCGTTATTTGGGGCTTCCTCTTCCGCGCGACAAACAAGGTTTATTTGCTCATCATTTTTACCGCTTGTTGCACCATGCTAGAAACATTACGATTACTTATTCGACCTCTGGAGAAAAAATAGGTGGATCTGAACCAAGTCGCTATTTGTTACAGTTAGAGATGGAATTACTTCGACAAAATCCCAAAATTAAGTTAACTAAACGCCATTATCATATTCCGGAAGAAGTTTCGGCTGGTTTAAAAAGTGAAATTGTAAAGGATAAATTTTATTTCGATCGACTAGATCAGTTTTTTAAACGCCCGTTATCTGCCTCTGCAATCAATAAGTATCTCACTTGCCCCATGGATTTTTATTATCGCTACATTCTTGAATTTGGTGAAGAACAGGATCTTGAAGAGGAGGTTGAATCAAATACATTCGGATTATTTATTCATGCAGTATTAGAGGAATTATTTCTTCCTTTTGCATTTACAGATAAAGAAGGAAAACAACGAATGCCTGAAAAAAGAATTATCAAAGAAAATGATATCGTTGAAATGTTAGGGAAATATGAAATCCTGATGCATCAGCAATTTATGGCTCATTTTGGTAATAATGAAAAAGCATTCAAAACGGGTAATAATTTGTTGAGTTATAAAATGTCACTTGAATTAACTCGTAAAATTTTAGAAAAAGAACTTCAGGAAATTAAAGATTTGGGGGTGTGTCGATATATCTATCAACTCGAAGGATTTTTGAAAAGTGAGGTAGAAATTGAAATTCATGGAGAAAAAAGATTGATTCAATTAATTGGTTTCGTTGATAGAATTGATGGAGTAGGGGATAGAATGCGTGTAATCGATTATAAATCTGGAAATGTCAAAGATTACCATGTAAAATTTTCCTTGACTAAGGATAGAGATGTAAAAAAATCATTTACTCAAACTAAATTCGCTCTTCAGTTAGCATTATATTGCTTAATGTTTCAAAAGAAATATGGGTATCTTCCCGAAGAAGCCTCGATTTATTCCCTAGTGAATGTAAATGACGGATTATTTAGTCTATATTCTGATAAATTGTCAATTCAGGAAATTGTCAATTTAGTTCCTCAATTATTGGAACAGATTATTCAAGAAATGTACGACCCAGAGGTTATGATTGAGCATGATTCTGATGCAAAATATTGTCAATTTTGTTAGAATGTGTTGTTTTCAAATTTCTTCTTTTTAAAACAAAGCTTTTTTGTAAATTTGTGTCGCAAAAATAATTTTAAAAGTTTCAACTATGGTTTTCGATTTGGACATGATTAAAGCGGTATATGCAAAATACCCTGAACGTATTGCTGCAGCACGCAAAGTGGTTGGTAAACCTCTAACACTTTCTGAAAAAATATTGTATGCCCATCTTTGGAATGGAAATGCTGTAAGTGCTTCTGAAAGAGGGAGATCATACGTTGATTTTGCACCAGATAGAGTGGCTATGCAAGATGCTACTGCGCAAATGGCTTTATTGCAATTCATGCAAGCAGGCAAGAAAAAAGTAGCAGTTCCGTCAACAGTTCATGCTGATCACCTAATCCAAGCGAAAGTTGGTGCGTCTAAAGATTTGCAAGAGTCA
>JBIIHD010000008.1:0-13127 GCA_044236095.1 Crocinitomicaceae bacterium
TCTGACCGCAAAAGACATAAAATTGGTTGTTACACCTGATGCATTTGAATGGATTGCTGAAACCGGTTACGATCCTTTTTTTGGAGCACGCCCCGTTAAAAGAGTTATTCAAAAACAAGTATTAAACGAATTATCTAAGGCATTGTTAGGTGGAAAAGTTGACACTTCGAAGAATGTAGTTATGGATATTTTTGATGGCAAAATTGTTTTCAGAAAACCTGTATTAGAATCGGAAGAATATTTCTAGAAATGATTGAAATACAACTATTAATTTATAAGTTACAAACAAATTCAGCAAGAATTTAACATTTTTGAAGATCGACTAACTTTTTTTATAATTTAGGGACTTTAAATGCTCTATTTGAAATTATGAATGAAGTTGAGATTGATAGTCAAAATAGTAGAGTTCTAAAATTAGGTATTTCAGATCCTCAAAAAGCCTTCCAGGAAGCTAAACAACAATTAGCGCATTCAGAGAACATTAATTATACAAAAGGCAAGGCAGAGGCTTTGAGGAACTTGGCTTTTTCATCGCAATCATTGAGTTTTATTGAAGAAGGTTTGGAATTTGCGGATCAAGCATTGAAAATTTTTGATGAGCTCGGCGATAAGAAAAATTTAGCTCATGTATTCAATACGAAGGGATTTCTTTATGATCATTTAAATGATCAAGAAAATCGGTTATTAGCTAATTTAAAAAGCAAAAAATTTTCTTTTGAAATTAACGATACCGAGGGGATGATTCGCTCATTAAATAATACAGGTGATAATTACATTCAACTTGGAAACTATAGAGATGCACTAAATTCCTTCAAAGAATGTATAAACTTAATTCAACCGACAAATCACTTTATGTATGCGGTTGTTTATTGTAATATAGGTGAAGTCCATTTTTTAAAAAAGGAATTTGATCAAGCCATTGAATATTTTATCCTCAGTCTAGAACATTCAAGAAAAATTAAATCAAATGCGATTGAAGCAACAGCACTCTTGCTTTTGTCTAAAGTGTATTCAACGCTTGAAAATTATACAAAAGCTATTGAAACACTCGAGTTTGGTGTTAAACTTTTTGAAAATCAACAAAAGGAAGGCAATGGTCTTGTTTATTTAACAGTTGAAGATGAGGAGGAATCAATCCTAAAGTCCTCAACAAATATACAGGTTGAAATTTATCAATTGTATGCGGAAATTTGTGAAAGAATCGGTGATATTCAAACTGCATTATGGGCAACGAAGAAAACCAAAAAAATAGAAAAAATACTTAGTGATGCAAAACATACAAAAGAATTCCAAACGGTACATTTGCGTTACGAAATCACCCAACTTGAAAAGTTAGTAACCGAAAGAACCCGTGAACTAGAAAAAACATTTCAAGAACTAAAAACCAAAGAGAATAATAACAGGTTGATAATAGAAAATGCTATTGATGCCGTAATTATTTTTGATTCTAAGGGTAAAATTTTACAGCACAATAAAAAGACAAATGACTTTTTTCAAAAATCAAAACAATTAACGGAATATTGCATACAAGATTTACTCTATTTTGAGGATGGAACAAGTCTAGACAAAACAATTAATAAGTTGTTTTTTCCAAATGTGGAATTAGAATCCTTAAAATTTGAAATGTGTAATGAAAGCTATTCCGAATACTTTCAAGTCGCATTGACTCGCACCAAAACTGAATTTGAATTTCAAGGAATCGCCTTTATTGGCAATGTTACCCATTACAAAATCGCTGAAAAAAAGCGGTTGGTCGATTTGGAAATAGAAACAAGAATCAACCATTTTTCACAGTTTATTTTATCCAAAAATGATTATCGAGAATTATTATTTGAACTTGTAAGAATGTGTATTGAAGAACTGAAGTTCTATCATACAACTATTTATCTGAAAGAGGAAAAATCAGGTGAGTTTGTTCAAATTGTTAGTCAACAAGCTGATACCTATCCTAGATTGGAGCTTTTATCAACTTTGAATAGTTCTGGGTATTTACTTACCAACAATTCATCTGAATTCATTATTTCCCGAGAAATAAAATCACAACTTTCTATTCCGCTAAAAGTAGCAGATGAACCGATTGGTGTAATAAACTGTGGTCATTATTTAGATGAGTTTTTTAATGAAAATCATATACGATTTTTAACAACAATTGCCCCGTTACTATCTAATCGTGTCGATAAACTCAAAGAACAGGTTCAAAAAGAAATGCTTCAAAGAGAACTATCTGAGATGAATCAAAAACTTGAACAAGAAGTATCCCTACAAACAAAAAAAATCGCTGAATTAACTCATAAATATCTTGAGCATGAGAAGTTTTCACTACTTGCTGATTTAGCCTCATCAATATCTCATGAATTAAATACACCCTTTGGAATTATTACTAATGGAGCCAAGGAAGTAAATGTTGCCATTTCTCAATTAATTAATTGTATACTTGAAGGAGGAGTCACGACGGATTCACTAAATTTTGCGTTAGATTTTGCAAAAAGGAAGATTGATATTCCGTTTTCATCTTATCGTCATAAGCGAAAAAATATTTTAGATTTAAAAAATTATCTTAGTTCAAAAAAAATAGAAGCAGAAAGATCAATTGAATTAGCTCAGGCATTTGTTGACGCTAAATTTACAATAAACGATTTTGATGAAATAAACTTTGTTTTAAGTACAGAAAAAGAAAATGAACTACTTAAAATCATTTATTATCTTGAAAAAACGATGTTATTATCAGATACAATTATTGAGACTAGTAATAGTGCTTCATTAATTGTACTTGAATTAACTAAAATTGCTATAGGATCTAAGAATTTTGATGTTACCAAAATTAACCTACTTGATAACATTAACTCAGTTATAGCTGTTTATAAGTATATGTTTGATTCAATTTCAATTCAGTTAAATGTTGAAGATAATATTGAAATTTCTGGAAATGAAATTAATTTATTTCAATTTTGGAAAAATGCCTTTGTACTAGCTTCCTCTTTATTTGAGGATAATGATTTTGAAAAGTATATTCGAATTAATACTGAGAAAAGAGAATCTATAATTTTTATTGAATTTAGCTTTAATGGAAAGAAAATCAATGATGATATTATCGCTAAAACTCTAGAAATTTCACCTATAAAAGAAACATCAAATAAATCAATTATAGCTCAGTTAAGTATGATTAAAAAAATAATAACTGAACATAAAGGAAGATTCTCAATAGTTTCAGAAGATAGCACTTCATTATTCATTGAACTCCCATATTAATATAGTGGTTATTTAAATCAAGGCTTTTCTTATGGAGCACAAATTAAAGTATCATATGTAGGTGAATATCCAACCCAAATTCCAAGTGCATTATTCGAAATGTTTCCAGGAATATTAACAGGTGTGGCAAACGGATTACCTGCAGAATAAATTTGATTATACTTTTTGTCAAAAAATTGAAACTCTTTTTGACCTAGAGTCGAAAATTTCACAATAATAGTATCCCCTGATTTATAGTATCCTCGATACTCATCTTGAATGGTAGGATCATTAAAACTCATCGGATTTTCATAGGCAAACTCAAAAGATAAACCATTGTAAAAACGATCATCGGTAAATGGATTAAAAGGTTTAGAAAAGGAAAATCCCGATTTATATTTAACTTCCCAACGATAAGCATTGCCCGACTGCGGTGGGTCTGAAAGCCTTGCCCAAGAAAAACCGTACTCTGGAAGGTTAACATCAGGTTTCCAATAAAGTGAATCTAGTTGTTGAGGTTGAGCTATGGTAGTTTGTGATTCATACGCTTTATCTTGATTTAAAACTTTTAATGAGTAGGTCTTTCCAACCTCACCCACAAGCTGATCGGAAACATAAAAACATAGATGTAAGTTGGTAATTTGATCAACCGGTAAACCAAAAAATGCTGCTACAGCATCCTCAGTACCTTGAGGCAAATTATCTGTACATACTTCTAACAGCGTATCTACTATTGTTCCATCAGAAACAATTACCGTAGCACCAGAAACAAAACCATTGATATAATTTTCGATATTGGTGCCTGCGTAAATATTATTTGTTTTACTTAACAAAACAAGAGCTGGTGAACCTGTCTCGATAAATCCATCAACAACTAATTGCTCCTTGTAACCTGGAATGTCTATCTTTACCTCTTTTGTACACGAAAAAAGTATTAAAATTAAACAGTACAAAAAAAATCTTTTCAGACTAATTATCTTTTCCATAACTAAAATTCGAAATTCCATGTAACACTTGGTATTACGGGAAACAAAGTGACTTGTTTAACCGAAATTTTAAAATCACCTGTAAGAAAATCACCGTCGTTATCCACATACAAAAAGAAAGGATTTGCGCGATTGTAAACGTTATAAACAGAAAAGGACCAATTATGACGAAATTTCTTTTTAACCTCATATGTGGCACCAGTAACAGGATCCGTTTTAGTTTTTGTTGCTTTATCATACCATGTTGCGGATAAATCTAACCTATGATAAGGAGCCATCCTAATAGAATTTCTATCACCATAATTAAAAAGTAAATTTTGTTCTTGTACATACCATGATGTCGGTAAAGTAAGCGTATTTCCCGTTGCATAAATAAATGACGATCCAAAAGTCCAACGGTCATTTAATTTATATGTAGCAACGATACTCAAATCATGTCTTCGATCATATTTTGCAGGAAAGGGATTTCCTTGATTTAAATCTTCGAATTTTCGTTCTGTTTTTGACCAAGTGTATCCTATCCAACCTGTTAATTTCCCAAAGGATCGTTTAACAAATAATTCAATTCCATATGACCATCCTTTTCCAAAAACAAGCAAATTATCCGTATTATCATTCACATTATCACCAGGAAGAGCTCCTTCCTTGTATTCGATTAAATTATTCATTCCTTTATAATAGGCCTCAATCGAAGTTTCCCATTTATCATCATCAAAATTCTTGAAATAGCCAAGAGAAGTTTGCCATCCATTTTGAGGTTTCGCTTTATCAGTAGTCGGATACCAAATATCAGTTGGAAGAGAAACTGCACTGAGCGAGGTCAAGTGAACATATTGATAATTAAATGAATACCCAGCTTTTATTGAGCTTTTATCTGGTAGCAACCATCGAAATGAAAATCTAGGCTCTAACCCACCGTAAAACTTAATCAAATCTCCTTGACTATATTGAATAGTAGAATCCGGAGTACCAATATCCCCTTTAATAAATCGGGTAAAAGGTCCAACATGTTGATAGGTACTATATCTGAGTCCTGCATTGAACTTCCAATTCTCAGATAAATCAAATTCATCTGTTACATAAATTGCCGATTCATGCGAATATAGTTTTTGAGCCACACCTGTATTGAATACAACACTATCAGATTCAGCTGATACACTTGTTGGAGTAAAAGTATGGAAAATATAATCTGCACCCCATTTGATCTTATGTTTGGTGTTTGGATAATATGAAAAATCGACTTTCGCACCCAAATCGCGTACACCAGAATTCAAAGAAAACCGAAACTGGTCTTGATTCGAGGCAAATTGAAACATGTAATCAGTAAATGTGGTAGTGACATTCATAAATAACTTAGGATTGAATAAATGATTCCATCTGAAAGCAGCAATACCATTCCCCCAAGGCATTTTTACGTTAAAATCATCTTTTCTATTTCCAAATGAAAAAACATCTTTTCCATAATAACCGCTCAAATAAATACGATCTTTTTGAGTTATTTTATAATTTAATTTCAAATTAAAATCATAAAAGTAGTAACTCGTTCCAGCAAAGGGCGAAGTATCGGGAATTGCCGCCTTCATGATAACGTCAATATAGGTTCTTCTACCCGACACAATGAAAGATCCCTTGTCTTTTTTTAGTGGTCCTTCAACTGTTATTCGAGATGAAATAGCACCTATTCCACCTTTCACCTTAAAATTCTTATTGTTTCCCTCATTCATGTTCACTTCAAGTACCGAAGACATTCTGCCCCCGTAATTGGCAGGCATACCTCCTTTTGTGAGATTAACCCCTTTAACTGCATCAGCGTTAAATACTGAGAAAAAACCGAATAGATGTGCCGCATTATAAACAACTGCTTCATCCACCAAAACTAAATTTTGATCAGGTCCACCTCCCCTTACATAAAATCCCTGACCACCTTCAGAAACAGATGATACTCCAGGCAATAATTGAATGGTTTTAATTACATCAACTTCTCCCATAAAGGCAGGTAAAGTCTTTATTTGTTCCATTTCTAACTCAACTTGCCCCAACTTTACAGAATTAACATTTTCTCCTTTTTTAGCATTGATTTCAATTTCATCTAATTCATTAACCGAAGACCCTAATTCAACATTAACAGATACATCTTTTGTTAAATCGATTTCCTTAGTTAGAGTAGAGAAAGAAGAATATCTGTACTCAACAGAATACTTACCAATCGGCAAAGTAAGAGAATAAAATCCGTAAGCATTAGTTACAACTCCCTGTTTGGTTAAAGGAATGTAAATCTTAGCTCCAATGATTGCTTCTCCGTTTGATACGTCCGTGACATAACCGCTAATTGTGGCTTTTTGAGATAGAGCCACCAGGCTAAATACGATAAAAATAAATGAGAGTAGTTTCTTCAAGATATATAATTCAGGTTTCAAAGATAGAAACAAGAATTGAAGAATAAAGTTTAAAAATTAAAAAGGTAAAATAAATCTTTTAATTAATCCTCATCGTCCTCGAGATCCTCTTGCTCTAATTCACGTCTTAACTTTAGTAAATTCAAATCGTCATCATCTTCATCATCAAAATCACCAAATCGAGGTTTTGACTTGAAAACGTTAGTCTTTGGTTTTTTAGGCAATCCATCATTATCCCAGTCAGTTTTTCCTTTTTTGTCTTTCTTTTTCCTCACTTCATTTGCAAGGGTAAAATCAACTGGTGGAATTTCAGAGACTGGTATGACTGGTTTTTCAGATCTTTCACTCCTGCTTGCGCTGGGAGCATTAGTTTTTGAGATATTGTCTCTTGAATTCCGATTATCTGGTCTTGGATCAGCTTCCTTAACTGCACAAGGTCTGTTATTGAACAGCTTACCATCAAGTCCCTGAATTGCAGCCATACCTTCTTCACGAGAGGCCATTTCTACAAAAGCAAAACCACGAGATTTGCCAGACTCTCTGTCCAAAGCAACTGTTGCTTTTATTACTTTCCCAAACCGCTCGAATTCTTGTCTGAGCTGATCGCTTGTAACACCAAAATCAAGTTTGGCAACGAAAATGTTCATCATGAATTACAAAAACACTTAAAATTTATATGGATTAAAACACGAATTTACTACAAAAAATTAAATATCAATCACTTAAATTTTAAATTTAAACTTAAATGACGACTTATAAACTCTAAATTAAGCAATTACTCCAATTACTTCTGCCATTTTTGCACCAATTTGAGCAGGCGAGTCGACAACGTGAATACCACATTCTCTCATAATTCTCTTTTTAGCTTCTGCAGTATCTTCTGCTCCCCCCACTATAGCTCCAGCATGTCCCATGGTTCTTCCTTTAGGCGCAGTTTCACCAGCGATAAAACCAACAACTGGTTTGGTACCATTTTCCTTCACCCATTTTGCAGCAATTGCCTCAAGATTTCCTCCAATCTCTCCGATCATTACTATACCTTCTGTCTCAGGATCATTCATTAAAAGTTCAACTGCTTCCTTAGTTGTAGTACCAATTATAGGGTCTCCACCTATTCCGATGGCAGTTGTAATTCCTAATCCTGCTTTTGCAACTTGATCTGCGGCTTCATAAGTTAAAGTACCTGACTTAGAAACAATTCCAATTTTCCCTTTCTTAAATACAAATCCTGGCATAATTCCAACCTTAGCTTCACCAGCAGTGATTATACCCGGACAATTTGGTCCAATTAATCTGCAATCATAGTTTTTAATATATTCCTTAGCAGAAATCATGTCTTTAACAGGAATTCCCTCTGTTATACAAACAATAACCTTTATGCCCGCATTTGCAGCTTCCATTATGGCATCAGCGGCGAAAGCTGGTGGAACGAAGATAATTGAAACATCTGCACCTGTTTTATCTACAGCATCTTTCACTGTATTAAAAACTGGACGATCCAAATGAGATGAACCTCCTTTTCCAGGCGTAACACCTCCTACCACATTTGTTCCATACTCAATCATTTGACCTGCATGAAAAGTTCCCTCGCTTCCTGTAAATCCTTGTACAATAACTTTGGAATTCTTGTTTACTAAAATGGACATTTCTTATTTATTAATTTATTGAGTTCAAAAATAACGAATACCTATTTAATTTTAATGAATTAATCAAATATTTTTAATCGTTTCCAAATTTCTCTATTACCTGCTGGGTTACACCCGTATTTGAAAAACCTCCATCATGAAATAAATTTTGCATCGTTACATAACGAGTTAAATCGGAAAAAAGAGTTATGCAATAATCCGCACAAGCTATTGCTGGAGCATTTCCCAAAGGCGACATTTGTTCTGAAAAATTAATGAATTCGGTAAATCCTTTAATTCCTTGACCTGCTGTTGTTACAGTAGGTGATTGTGAAATTGTATTGACTCTAACTTTATTTTTAATTCCATAATGATATCCGAATGATCTTGTTATTGATTCCAACAAGGACTTCGCATCAGCCATATCATTGTAATCAGGGAATATTCTTTGAGCAGCTATGTAGGTTAATGCGACAACAGAACCCCATTCATTGAGAGCATCATGTTTGTAAAGCGTAGCAAGTGTTTTGTGTAATGAAATAGCGGAAACATCCATTGTCTGATTGTAAAACTGATAATTACTTTCTGTGTAATGCTTTCCTTTTCTGACATTTGGCGACATTCCAATTGAATGTAAAACGAAGTCTAATTTTCCACCTAATATTTCAGTTGATTGTACTACTAAGTTGTCCAATTCTTCCACATTAGTTGCATCAGCAGGGATAATTTTACTACCTGTCTTTTCGGCTAAACCATTAATTTCGCCCATTCGCATAGCAATTGGAGCATTTGTCAAAACAAATTCAGCTCCTTCTTCATGTGCTCTTTCTGCAACTTTCCATGCAATAGACTGATCATTTAACGCTCCGAAAATTATTCCTTTTTTACCTTTCAATAGATTATTTCCCATTTTTATAAATTTTGAACAAAAATAATTAAATCACTAAAACATAATTACATAAAAGCAGGAAGAAATTAACAAGTTTATTCATATTTTCAAACTTAAAATTTGAATGCTTGAATCCGATCTATTTTCCTAATTTTGCTTAAATTGATTTCCATGCTTAAAATAGGAATTTTTGGAGTTGGGCATTTAGGTAAAATTCACATAAAGCTTTTACAAGAGCTCAAAGACCACTTCGAAATTATTGGCTTCTTCGATCCTCATGAACAAAACGCCGAATATGCTCAAAACACCTTAAAAATAAAGAAATTCACAAATGACCTTGAGTTAATAAATTCTTGTGATTGCATTGATATAGTTACCCCAACCTTACAACATTACGACGTTGCAGAAAAGGTAATTAAATTAGGAAAACATGTCTTTATAGAGAAACCAATAACTGAGACAACAGAGGAAGCTAAATCTCTATTAAAACTATCTGAAGAGGCGAATACAATTGTTCAAGTTGGTCATGTAGAAAGGTTCAATCCTTCCTTTATAGAAGCCAAAAAATACCTTAAAAACCCTATGTTTATTGAAACACACCGGCTTGCTCAATTTAATCCTAGAGGTACTGACGTTCCGGTTGTTCTAGATTTAATGATACATGATATTGATATTATACTAAGTGTCGTAAAATCCAGAGTACGAAAAATTTCTGCATCCGGTGTTTCAGTGGTAAGTGATTCTCACGATATTGCAAATGCACGTATTGAATTTGAAAATGGTTGTGTTGCAAATCTTACGGCATCAAGAATATCCATGAAAAACATGCGCAAATCTCGTTTTTTTCAACGAGACGCATATGTGAGTGTTGATTTTCTGAATAAAGAATTGGAAGTGGTTGAAATGGAGGATATTCAAGGTGAAACCGATGATTTTGATATTATTTTTGATCCTGGAAATGGTAAAACAAAGAAACGAATTCTTTTTACTAAACCTGATTTACAATCAAATAATGCAATTAAAGAGGAACTTTATTCTTTCCACCAATCCATCGTTCAACAAAAGACTCCAGTAGTGAGTTGTGAGGACGGATTAAAATCCTTAGAAATCGCTCATGCCATTATGGAAAGACTAAAAAAAACAGACTAATTCAAATATTAAATACCTTTACACGTTGTTTTAGCATGAAATTTTTGTTGATCATTTGCATTACAATTCTTACACTAAACAGTTGTGTTAAGAATAATCCTGCTCCTTCGTGGCTTGAAGTCAATGAATGGACACTTCAATCAAATCCTGGTTTGTCTGCGGCTGAAGGTGAATTAACACAAAATTTTTCAGACGCATGGGTATTTATTGATGATCAAGTTATTGGAGTATTTGAAGTTCCATTTAAAATACCAATTCTAAAAACTGGAAACTGTAACATAAAAATTTACCCAGCCGTTCGGAACAATGGAATCTCAGCTACTAAAAAGATTTACCCTTTCATGGAAGCGTATGAGGTAAATGCTGAACTAATCCAAAACCAAACACTCACATTAAATCCTACTACAAAATATAATTCATTTACTCAGTTTTGGATTGAAGACTTTGAAGACCCGCTGAATATCAAAATTACGGTTGATCAAAATACCTCGGCTATTAAATCAACACCTACAACAAATACCAACCTTCAGCCATTCAATGGGAATTTTTATGGTCTAATTAACTTAAACACCTCTGATTCATCATGGATTGCATCAACTCAAGATCAATTAGCTATACAGAAAGGCAGGGAGGCTTATCTCGAAATCGATTACTATAATACAAATTCAGTAATAACAGGATTAATTTACGTCAAACCGGATAATTCAACAGTTAACAATCCTAACATTCAATTACAAGCACAAGAACCAGGATCAGTTAAATGGAAAAAAATTTATATCGATTTAAAAGAGCTTATCGGCTATTCGCCCAATGGATCAAATTTTCTCCAATCCTTTATTGCAAAACTTGATGAAGGATTAACAGAAGGAGAAATTAGAATTGATAATATTAAAGTGGTATATTTTAATTAAAAAATGAACACAAGACTGTGGAGTTGGATAAGTATATTTTCAGACTGGTTATCAGCAGTAATGTCTTGGTTTTTATTCTACTATTTTCGCAAAATAATCATTGAAGAAGTTCCCTTTCAAACCGATAATGCGTTTTGGAATGGATTATTTTTAATTCCCTTTTGTTGGATTTTATTATATTATCTGCAAGGAAGTTATCACGAAATTAAACGAATGTACAGACTAAAATCAATTGGTCTTACAATTAGCTCCACATTAATTGGTTGTGCAGTCATCTTTTTTGCTTTGATTTTAGATGATGATGTAAAAAATTACATGTCCTATTATCAATCTGCACTCATTTTGGTTTGCACTCATTTTCTGCTAACCTTACTCCCAAGGCTAGTCATTTCAAGTTTAATTGTTAATCAGCTTTCAAAAAAGAATAGAGGATTTCGAACATTGTTAGTTGGTGGCGGAGATAAGGCGATTGAATTATTTCACGAATTAAATCAATTACCTAAAAAAGTAAATCATTTTATCGGTTTTGTCAATTTGAATGGTGTAGATAAAAAATTAGAGACTGAATTAATGTATTTAGGTCATGCCGATCAAATTCAGTGGGTCATTAAAAATGAAAATATAGAGGAGGTAATAATCGCTTTAGAAAGTACCGAACACGCTAAATTAAAAAATCTCATTAGTAAAATTGAAAACGGACACACTCGGATTAAGATTCTTCCAGATATGTATGACATCATCTCAGGAAGTTTGCGAATAAACAATATTTTTGGAGCTCTTTTAATAGAAATCAACCCTGAAATAATGCCGTTTTGGCAACAAGCTGTTAAGCGTTTTATGGATATCACGTTATCTTTTGTCGCCTTTATAGTTTGTATTCCGATATATCTTATTTCTGCTTTTTTGGTTAAATTATCTTCTCCAGGTCGTATTTTTTACCTCCAAGAACGGATAGGATTGAATGGAAAACCATTTCAAATCATCAAATTTAGGACAATGTATGAAAATGCCGAAACATCTGGACCTCAATTGTCTTCGGAAACAGACAAAAGAATTACCCCTATCGGACGATTTATGCGAAAAACGAGATTGGATGAATTTCCTCAATTTATCAATGTCCTCAAAGGTGATATGTCACTTGTAGGCCCACGACCTGAAAGGCAATTTTACATAGATCAAATTGCTCAAATAGATCCACAATTTTTACATTTAACAAAAGTTCGTCCGGGAATAACATCGTGGGGACAAGTTAAATTTGGTTACGCTGAAAATGTTGAACAAATGCTATTAAGAATGAAATATGATTTAATATATCTCAAAAACAGAAGTTTAGCTCTTGATTTTAAAATACTTTTCTATACTATTTTAATCGTTCTAAAAGCAAAAGGAAAATAAGGATATTACTGAGCCTCAAAGTTAATTGTGAGGGTTTGCTTTTCTGAAAAACCATTAACGGAAATTTCAAGTGATTCAGAATTCAATCCGTTGAAATTATTTGTTTTTACAAACATTTTAACAAGGATTGATTGTCCTGGATTAATTTCCTTTGATTCAATTTCATAGGAAACAAAATTAGAACTTGATTTTAAATCATCTAGTGTAACAGATTTTTTTGACGTATTTACAAGAGTGAAAAACGATCCAACTTTTTGACCCTTTTTTATCTTTCCAGCATTAAATACGGATTTTGGAGCTTGTATTGGAAATTGGTCTTCAAAGTTTAAAAGACTAACACTTTCTATTTCAATTCGACGTTCAATTGCGGCTGCTTTTGAATATACTGATTTTTGTAAATCTTTGGGATTATCACTTGTTGTTTGATCGGCTTTATATTCTCCAAATGGAGCAAATTCAACGAAAATCTGTCCTCCATTTTCCGCCTTATTCTCAAGATATGGAATAAATTCTCCATTATTGTATTTCTTCAAATAATTGACAAATGA
>JBIIHD010000174.1:0-4056 GCA_044236095.1 Crocinitomicaceae bacterium
ATAAAGATAGAAAAGACATTGTGAAATGGTTCAAAGATACACCAGATGCCATTTTAACATCCGTTGGAATATTAACAACAGGATTTGATGAACCAACTGTTGAAACAATTATTCTAAATAGAGCTACCCGTTCCTTAACCCTATACCATCAAATGATTGGAAGAGGTTCAAGAAGATTACCAAATAAAAGTGAATTTAAAATAATTGACTTAGGAAATAACGTTAGGCGATTTGGATATTGGCAAGATTACATCAATTGGCATGATGCATTTCGCTTCCCGGATCGATTTCTTGAATCAAGAATTTCAGAATTAGAAGATCTTCAATTCGAGGTGGAATATGAATTTCCTAGACACTTCAACGAGATTTTCAATGTTGAAAAATTACAAGCTTTCAGCATTGCAGACGCCTATTATCATGCTATAGACAACGGAAACAAAGGAAGAGTTGCTATAGATGAATCAATGGAAAATCATGCCGAGGTAATTATTGAATCAACAAAGGATATTGATGAAGCTATTAAGTTGGTTAACTTTCTTCAAGATCACATTGAACATCGATTAAAACATTATTCAAAGTGTATTTCTAAATGTACTCCAAATTACATTAAATACTTAATTGAAACATACAACAGGCAATTGACACAAAAATTGAGAATAGAAATTGATACCGATTAATTAAATTAGTACATTTATAGGGATGAAATCGATTTTGTTCATATTGACGATAAGTGTTCTAAACGTTAATGTTTTTGGACAGTTAAAAGCCTATTTGGATACCAAGCAATTTTTTGACCCCCAAGCCGGTAATTACATGGAAGTGTATATGCAATTTGTATCATCATCGGTAAAATACGAAGGAAAGGAAACGGGACTTCAAGGAAAAATTGCTGTTAGAATAACTGTTTCTCAAAAAGATTCAGTCTACTTCACTGATTTATATGTTCTTGAATCACCTGTAATGAAGGATAGTATTGTTGAAGATTTTTATGATGTGGTTCGTTTTGCTGCTAAGCCCGGAAATTATCTATTAAAAATTGAACTCACTGATATTTTGAATTCAGAAAGTAAAGCTATTAAGGCAGAAAACGAATTAATTGTCAAAGATTTGGGATCATCCGTCTCGATTTCAGACCTTGAAATTGCAGAGTATGCAAGAAAAAGTGAAGAAATAAGTAATTTCTGTAAGTCTGGAGTATACCTTTTACCTAGACTTTCAACATTCTATCCTAATGAATTGAATAAAATCCCGGTTTACTTTGAAATTTACAATACGCATCTTCTACCCGATAGCCAATTCGTTCTGAAGCAAAAAGTAATTCAAGCGGAAAAAAATATAGAATTATTTGATTTCGAGACCTATACTAAACACAAAAATACACCTGTAACGCCTATTTTGCGTGGAATTGATATTACTAGTCTTCCTTCGGGTAAATACGAACTTGTTTATTCAGTAATCGATAAAAATAAAAAGGAACATTTTGTTCAATCTTATATTTTTGAGCGAAGTAATTTAATTGATGAAAATGTTTCCATGGAGAACCTAGTGCTAGATCCTGCTTTTCAAAATTCGATAAGTGATGATAGCGTTGATTTTTATCTTGAAAGTTTAATTCCAATCTCCAAACAAAATGAAATATTAAACATCATTTCGACTCTGAAATTAAAAGACACCGAAAAATCGAGGAAGCATTTGCAAGCATTTTGGGTCAAGACAGACCCTTTAAAACCTTACGAGACTTGGATGTCCTACAAGCAACAAGTTATGTACGTTCAAAAGCTCTATTCCAATAATTTTCAGGATGGTTATGAAACTGATCGTGGTAGAGTTTATTTGAAATATGGTGCACCCACTACGGTTGTCCAAAAAGAAACTTCTCCGTCAGAATATCCTTATGAAATTTGGCAGTATAATAAAATTGGGATTTTTAGCAATAAACGTTTTGTATTCTATAATCCTGACTTAGTGAATAACACCTACAGACTGCTTCACTCAGACATGTTGGGAGAGATAAAAAATCAAGGATGGCAGGCTGCTTTGTCAAAACGAAATACCGTAAACGGTTCTGTCGATGATCCAAACATGTTTAATCAAGATCACTTTGGTGGAAATAGCCGCGATTTATTCAGACAGTATTAAGTGAAAAAAGTTGCGGTAGCCATATTGAATTTTAACGGCAAAAAACATCTAGAACAATTTCTGCCTTCCGTTTCTAAATACTCCCATGAATCATTAATTTACGTTATTGATAATGCATCAACGGACGATTCAATTGACTATTTAGCGACAAATTATCCTTCTATCAAAATCATTCAAAATCCAATTAATTTGGGTTTTGCCGGTGGTTACAATGAAGGAATGAAATCCATTCATGAAGAATTAGTCGTATTATTGAACAGTGATGTAGAGGTAACTGAGAATTGGTTAAATCCTCTTGTTGATGCGATGAGAGATGAAAATCTAGCCGGTTGCCAACCCAAAATTAGATCCTATTCAGAACCTACTAAATTTGAACATGCAGGCGCATGCGGAGGATTTATTGATTCAGATTACTTTCCATTTTGTCGTGGAAGAATTTTTCAGTCTGTAGAAACTGATGAAGGTCAATACGATACTAAAACAGATGTTTTTTGGATATCAGGAGCTGCTTTCATGATTCGAAACTCCGTTTTCAAAGAAATGCAAGGATTTGACTCCGATTTTTTCGCTCACATGGAAGAAATTGATTTATGTTGGCGTATTCAACGTTCTGGTAAAACTTTTTCCATTATTCCAAGTTCAACCGTTTATCATCTAGGAGGAGGAACTATGGGGTATGAATCACCGACCAAAGTGTATCTGAATTTTCGGAATAATTTATTCATGCTCATCAAAAATCATCAAGGGTGGTTGTTGCCCAAATTATTCAGAAGAATGGCCTTGGATGGAATTGCAGCGTTTAAATTTCTTTTTGAGGGAAAAATAAAGTATTTTTGGGTAGTATTTTTAGCACATGTCGCAATCTATTCCAATTTTTGGAAATTCTTCAGAAAACGAAAAGAATTACTTACTCTCAAACACAAACCCAAAGGGATATTCCAAGGAAGCATCATTTGGGCAAGCATAGTTCAAGGAAATAAAACTTTTTCTAGATTAAATCAACGTAAATGGAATACATAATTTTTAGAATATGAAAATCGAACAAATTTATACCGGATGTTTGGCTCAAGGAGCTTACTACATCTCATCAGAAAACGAAGCAATAATTATTGATCCATTGAGAGAAACACAACCCTATATCGACCGTGCAAGGCATGATGGTGTGCAGATAAAATATATTCTAGAGACACATTTTCACGCCGATTTTGTAAGCGGTCATATTGATTTAGCTAAAAAAACGGGAGCAACGATTGTATTCGGACCTAATGCCAATCCCTCCTATCCTGTTCATATCGCTAAAGACGCGGAAATCCTAAAAATTGGAAATGTATCTATAAAAGTTCTTCATACTCCAGGGCATACCATGGAATCAACTTGCTACTTATTATTGGATGAAACTGGAAAAGAAACGGCTCTTTTTTCAGGTGACACCTTGTTTATTGGAGATGTTGGCCGACCTGATTTGGCTCAAAAAGCAGCTTCAATGACTCAAGAGCAATTAGCAGGGTTGTTATATCATTCTCTTCGAAATAAAATTATGACTTTGCCAGACGATGTCGTTGTGTATCCGGCACATGGTGCAGGCAGTGCATGTGGAAAAAATATGTCTAAAGAAACAACTGACACCTTGGGTAATCAAAAACAGACAAACTACGCACTTAGGGCAACTATGAGTGAAGCTGAATTTATCAAGGAAGTAACAGATGGTTTATTACCTCCTCCAGGATATTTCGGAATGAATGTTTCGATGAATAAAAAAGGCTATGATGAGTTTGATCAAGTGATGCAAAGAAGCCTTAAACCGTTAAACCCAGAAGCATTTGAACTTTTGGTGAATGAAACAGATGACGTGCTTGTTTTGGATACGCGCAAGTCAGCTGATTTTGCAGAATGTTTTATTCCAAACAGTATCAGTAT
>JBIIHD010000175.1:0-4054 GCA_044236095.1 Crocinitomicaceae bacterium
ATCCACAACTCCACTCTGCTCCCTAATTTCTTTTGGAATTGAGGCGTGAGTCATTGTCGCTGGATGACCGATTAAAGATTCTACACCTCCTAATGATTCGGCTAATGCAAACAAATGCACTTTTTTCACAATGTCTAAAGCTTCATCTAATCTGTTGCCTTTCAGAGTAAAAGAAATCATTCCTCCAAAGCCGCGCATTTGTTTTTTTGCAACATCGTGATTAGGATGAGATTCAAACCCAGGCCAATATACCTTGTCAATTTTCGGGTGATTTTTCAAGAAATTTGCAATCTTTTCTCCATTTTCACAGTGACGTTGAACGCGCAAATGCAAAGTCTTAATTCCTCTCAAAACTAAAAATGAATCCATTGGTCCTGTAACTGCACCAGAAGAATTCTGAATACGATAAATTTCTTTCGCTATTTCATCATCCGAAGTAACCAAAGCTCCCATAACAACATCGGAGTGCCCGCCCAAATATTTTGTTACCGAATGCATTACGATATCTGCTCCTAAGTCCAAAGGAGTCTGTAGGTAAGGGGTTGCAAAAGTGTTATCGACACACAACCAAGCACCACATTTTTTAGCGATTTTCGACATTGCTTCAATATCCACAATGTTCATCATAGGATTAGTTGGTGTTTCCACCCAAATAATTTTTGTTTTATCATTTACCAAGGCCTCTACCTCGGCCGGATTTTGCATATTCACAAAATGAAACTTGATTCCGTATTTCTCGAAAATTGTTTTAAAAATTCGGTATGAACCACCGTACAAATCATTTGTAGAAATCACCTCATCTCCCGGATTTAGCATTTTTATAACACAGTCAATCGCCGCCAATCCAGAACCAAAGCAAGCGCCGTATTTACCATTTTCTATAGCCGCAATGTTTTGTTCCAGAGCATGTCTGGTTGGGTTCAAAGTTCTTGAATACTCATAACCTTTGTGATTTCCTACTCCCTCCTGGACATACGTTGATGTTTGATAAATCGGTGTCATAATAGCTCCTGTCGCCGGATCCGGTTGAACTCCTGAATGAATGGCTTTCGTGGCAAATTTCATTTTTTATTTTTTGACAAAAATAAGATTTCTTTCAATTGAAAAGCGGAAATTATTTCTTATATTCAGGATAAAATTAAACAAGATGAACACAACTGAACTAGGAGCCTTTGGTGAGCAATTAGCTTGTGATTATATTCAGAACAAAAACTTTCAAATCCTTGAACGGAATTTCAAATTCAAAAAAAACGAAGTTGACATAATAGCTAAAAAAGAAAACCAATTGATAATTATTGAGGTAAAAACGAGACAAACTGCCGAAATAGGCGAGCCTTGGAAAGCAGTAACCCGCATTAAACAAAAACAGATTATTCAAGTAGCAAACCATTACATTCAATCAAATCAAATTACTCTGGATACTCGATTTGACATTATATCAATCGTTCGTAATTCTTTTCGCACTGAAATAGAACATATTGAAAGTGCATTTTACCCGAATTGGTAAAATCAAGTCTTTTGGCTAACTTTGTTATTCATTACAAAGTTTGGAAAAATGATAAAGCTACTTTTTATACTATCTTTTATTTCATTTACATTTTTTGGCTTCAGCCAATTTGAGATTTCATTCGATCGAATTGGAGATCTAAGATTAGGTTCATCGGTTGGAGAAGTTGAAAAATTAAGTGGAAGTAAATTCACTTTACCGATAGATGATTTTGAAGTAAAATTTAATACTACAGTTAAGGGAAGTTCATTTCAAATTACTTTTCAAGAAGAAGAAGTTGAGAAAGTGAAAGTAATGGTTCTGCAAAATATTTCAACGAAAGATCCGAAATTTAAAACAAAGGAAGGAGCAAAAGTAGGAATGACCAAAAATGATTTATTAAATCTTTACAAGAATTTCTATAATTATCAAATGCATCGGGCATATGATGATGAAACTTGGGGGTACTCAACAGATAAATTAATTTTTGATCTTGATAAAAGACTCAATGAAGAGAATGTTAGTTTAGATGATTACACCGAATATCGAATATTATTTCACATTGATAAAGGAATAGTAACAGAAATTGAAATTATGAATGGTTTCTACTTTTAACCCTTTGGAAATAAAGAAATGATAAAAAAAAATAGTTCGGAAAATAAAAAAAAACATTCAGGAATTAAATCAACTTCCAGAGAGACTTCGGAGAAATCGAAAACTAAAATTGGATCCGAAAAATCTGTTAATGCTCGTGATAAACGAAAATACATAGAATTCAAACAGCGCGTAAAAAAAGGAGATCCACTTCCGACATTCAATGAAGAAGAAATTCGACTTAATAAATACCTTTCTAATGCGGGAGTTTGCTCACGCCGTGAGGCAGATGTGTTAATTCAAACCGGTGTTGTGACCGTTAATGGAGAATTTATCACTGAATTGGGTTATAAAATAAAACCCGGCGATGTTGTTCAATACGATGGCGAGACTATTAATGCTGAGAAAAAACGCTATGTTTTACTGAATAAACCCAAAGGATTTATCACAACGATGGATGATCCACGAGGCCGTAAAACTGTGATGTCATTAGTAAAAAAAGCATGCAGGGAGCGTATCTATCCCGTAGGTAGACTAGATCGAGAAACAACTGGCTTGCTTCTATTTACGAATGACGGAGATATGGCAAAAAAGTTGACCCATCCACGTTATCAAGCACGAAAAATTTATCACGTTGAAACAGACAAGCCCATTAAGAAAGAGGATTTAGAGAAGTTATTAAGCGGTGTTGTTTTAGAAGACGGAAAAACCAGCTGTGACAAAGTATCCTATATTGATGGAGGAACAGAATATGAAGCAGGAGTTGAATTACATTCAGGGAAAAATCGTGTTGTCCGTAGGTTATTTGAGGCCTTAGGGTATAAAGTGGTAAAATTAGACCGAGTTCAATTTGCAAGCCTTACAAAAAAAGACCTGCCTCGAGGAATGTTTCGACACCTTACGGAGCAAGAAGTTGCATTTTTAAAAATGACCAAATGAATTACGCATTTATTTTCGTTATAACACTAATTTTAATTTCTTGCAATTCTGAAAAGCCGAAAGTTGAAACTCCTAAATCAGTTCATCCATTTGCTAATTATTTCTATCCATACGACAGTTCTGCCAGGATATTCTGCTATCGCAATATTTCCGATGGATTGACTGAAGAATTTCATAGAGTTTATGGCTATAAAGACAGTAAAGGTTATCATATAGGAGTTGATAGATTAACTCCTGATGGTCAGCGATTAGTCGAGTCACTTGTTTACAATTACGATTCATTAGATGTTCATTTGCAAATGGAAACTTTTTCAACAGGTATGCCCAAGCCAACTCTCTTGAAAAAAAATAAATTAATTCCTTGGGGTGAAAAATCTCAGAGTTACTTTTCTTCAATCTATCCAAGCCGACGCGACTCGTTAGAAATAAATGAGGAATGGAATAGAACTTTCATAAAGAAACTAGATTCATTTGTTGTCATTAATAATGAAAGGCGAAAGGCAATTGTTTTTAGTGAAACTAGAAAAAAAAGAAGGTATTTCAAATTGACTAACAAGGATGACAACACCGAAATTATTGAATCAACGTCAATTTTTGCAGAAGGATTTGGTCTAGTTGAATTTTACGATAAAGATAAAAAGACGCATTACAAATTAGAAAAAGTGATAACTCAGAATTAACACCTGTAGTATTTAATGAAGTTAAAATGAAATCAATAGTTCTATTTCTATTTTTTATTTCCATTTTCTGTGAATTATCCCATTCGCAATATTCTTCATCTTTTTATGATTTAGATTTCCCATCCCAAAAGCGAAAAAAACCTAAAAACTCGATGGCCGAAGGAACGCTTTATCTATATTGGGGATATAATCGAGCTGCCTACACAAAAAGTAAAATTCATTTTGTTGGAAACGGATATGACTTTACATTAAGTGGCGTTAAGGCAAAAGATAGACCTGCCAATAAGTTGAGTCAATATATTGACCCAACAAAATTTACCGTCCCGCAATTTAACTTACGAATTGGCTATAATTT
>JBIIHD010000177.1:0-4043 GCA_044236095.1 Crocinitomicaceae bacterium
TTGTTAAAAATGTTAAAAAGAAATTGACAACTACTTTTCAGCTTTAACATTTCGTTTTATTGAGTTCTTAATCAAATCTACTAAAGGCGTGGCCTCAGATTTTGATAATTTTCTGCCCAAATTATAATTCTTAACGTTCGTTTTTATTTTAATTCTTTCTCCACCACTTATCCATGGCGAAGATTCCCAAATAGATTCAAAAGAGTTTTCTTTCGGGAAATGAGTTTCAATTTCTCGTATGTTTTCATAAAAGACCTCATGCATTTTACCATAATTAAACAAGGATCTTTTGTAATGAAATGAAAATTGATCCAATTTTATCAGTTCTTTTCCATATTTAATCCACAGAAATGTTCTTCCAATTTTAATAAGATAGTAAATCCAAAAAGTAAGAAAAACCCATAATATGAGTTGCTCTTGATAAGATAATTGAAAAATAAAAAAAGAAGAAATTACCGCAATGCCAATCACAAGCCACATAGATAACCAACCACCCATCAAAGCTGAAATCCAAAAAGTACTATATGGTAATATAACAATTGTTGTGTAGGTTGGATTTTTCTTTACACTTACTCTCTCACTAACAAATTTCATCGGCTTTATTCATTTCAATAAAAAAGGCTGCCTCTATTGAAACAGCCTATAATTTTATCAATTTTCTAATTATTCTATTACTAATCTTTTTGTGAATTTTTGGTCATTGCATTCTATTTCAACGAAGTAGATACCAGCTTTAAAACCAGTCGTATCTAAATTGATATCCCAATTCCCGACTAAACCACCATAATATTTGGAAGACATTATTTTACCAGAAGCATCCAAAACGTTGATATTCAACTTAGAGTGGTCTTTCAAATTTATGGAAATAGTAGTTTGAGCATTCGCGGGATTTGGATAAATTTTTATTGTCTCATCAAGTTGATTCGTTAAATTTTCAAATAATCCTGCATTGCTTCCATTTACAAAACCATTAGACACTGCCTCTGAAATGGTTGCCTTACCCGCATTATCAATTCTACCTTGAGGATCGATTAACAATCCGATAATGTGTATTTCATTTTCATCCCATCCCGCGGGTAAAACAAATGAAAAATTCAATGTGTGTAGATCTCCTGAATTTACCGTAGAAGGAAAGCTATTCGCAAATCCATCAAAACTTGGTGCTATTGCTCTGGCAACGTGATCATACACCATTTGAGCAGCTGGTACAGGATTTCCAAGAGTTTCATATCCACCCATCACACCATTATTACCGCCTGAATACGCATTTGATTGATTGTAACCTGAACCAGTTCCAGTTACACCATCTTCAGTTATAACACAAGCCAATTTATAATTGTTATTGGCAGTCGCTTGAAAATCAGCAGTAACCGAAACATTCAATGTTCTTGTAGCTGCATCCCATGTTGCACCGTTAGTAATAAATGCTTTTGGAGCAATTTGTATTCTCGTTAGAAAATCAGGAGACATTCCGGAAGGATCTACATCAGCACCTCGATCAACCAAAGCACTTGGGTAACCTGTAACTAGAGCGCCGAATGCAGCGTCATAGTCGGTAACTGTCATTGGGTCCCCGTTGTGAACAGCTATACCAGCCCAAAATTGGCTATATTTAGTGTTAAATTGGTCCATGAAAACTGATCCTCTTGGACACCACTGACACCAAGTACCGGTTCCTTCCTCTGAAACAACCATTTTTCCTACAGCAGGAACAACAGGGTTAATAGACCCTAATAATGTATCATCCGATGAAACATCATCTGTCCCTCCATTAACATTTGAAACTGTTGCAGTAAAAGACTGATTACCTGCGACTAACGGTAATGAATTTAATGTGACAGTATAATTTGAAGTACTAGAAATATTAACACCAGTAACTGATTGAGCATAATTGTTTCCACCATAGTTCAAATTAACATCAAAAGAACTAATTGCTGTAGTTCCTGCATTAACAACTGTTAATTTAGGAGCGACATTTTGACCTGCTAATTCACCACCAAGATTAGCCATTGCCATCATACCATTTAAGTTTGACAGTGTGTAGGGTTGATGATCAAAGCTCACATCATCAACAAAAAACTGACTGTTTTGCACAGGGAAAAAGTCTGTCGAGGCCAATGAATTTACCCCATTAATCCAAGTTCCGACTAAATTTCCATCTATAAATGCTTTCCAAACCTTTAAGGTCAAATTCGCTTCGATTTTTAGTGTAAACCAAGTTGCCTGAGGATAGGTACTCACAACTAAATTAGAAGTAACACCGTCATCAATGTACATATCACCAGCATCAAAATTGACATTCAGAGCCCATGTTTGACCAATGGTTTGTGAGGCTTGGAAATTAAAGTATCCTGTCTTTCCATTGTTTACATAGAAATCTGATTGAAAAGTAAATACCCCACTATTGTACAATGGCCCAAAATCTAAAACAACATCTTGAGGTCCTCCATTTGCAGAAGTCGAAGATAAATAGATTGAATTTGTGCCGCTACTTGCTTGGTTATTTGTGACTTGAGCATCTTCAGCGCCACCTTCAGTTCCTGACCAGGTTGTCCAAGTAGTTGATTGAGGACCGACATAGGTTCCAGCAGCATAACCCTCAAAATCATCAGAGAAGAGCTGCGAAAAAGAGAATGTTGAAACTAATGTTCCAATTAAAAATACTAAAGGTTTTTTCATAGTTTTTTGTTTATTCTGATTTAAAGTGATAGTTGATTAGGCTTCCTCTATCTTCTATCCAAAGTTCTTTTTTCGTAAGTCTTTTGATTTCAAAGTCTCTAGTGCCACTTGGTAATCCTTGTGGATGTGAACCTAAATCAAGAGTTAGACCATATGTACCAAGAAGCCAATCCCAGGTGGATGTCGTTGGAACAACTTCATTACTATTGTTTTTATGTTCAATATTCATACTCTTATCATTACCAAAAATCAATTTTAAATAAAATTGATCTGTTGAATAACCATTAGAGTGATCTATTCTTTCTAGTATCCATGTGCGACAGAGTCTTTTTTCTTTAGAAACAGCACTAATCGTAGGACCTTCATCATATTTTCCACAGGAATTCAAAAGAAAGAATATAATTAGTACAAATAATATTGGATTATTAAATTTTATCATAACCGATTTTTTGTCAAAAATAGGAATTATTAAACTTTTGATAGAATATTTTGCAATAAAAATTTCATTACTTCTTGTTTCTCAGTAATTTTCAATAATAATCAATCTTTTGTTAAACTTTTTAAACATATTTTCTCTATAAAAAATTGAATACCTAGATTTGTCAAAAATAATTACATGATTACATTATCAGACAGAATTAATTCAATGGAGGAGTCAGCCACAATTGGAATGGCTAAAAAAAGTAGAGAATTAAAAGCTCAAGGAAAAGATGTGATTTCTCTTTCATTAGGCGAGCCAGACTTCTTTACGCCACAATTTATAAAGGATGCCGCTGTTGATGCTCTCAATAAAAACTTTACGATGTACACTCCCGTTTCGGGTTATGACGACTTGCGTGAAAGTATTTCTTTGAAGTTTAAAAGAGACAATGGCTTAGACTACTCTAAAGATCAAATAGTTGTTTCCACAGGAGCCAAGCAATCTATTGCCAACGTCGTTTTAAGTATAATTAATCCGGGCGATGAAGTAATTATTCCTGCTCCATATTGGGTTTCTTACTTAGAAATAGTTAAAGTAGCTGAAGGAAAATCGATTATTGTTCCTGCTGGAATTGAAACTGATTTTAAAATTACCGCTGACCAACTTGAAAAAGCCATTACTCCGAAAACACGGATGATGATTTTTTCTACTCCCTGCAATCCAACCGGATCTGTATACAATAAAGAAGAACTTTATGCGCTGGCTCAAGTGATAAAAAAATATCCTAATTTGGTTGTAATAAGTGACGAGATATACGAGCATATCAATTTTGTTGGCAAACATGAAAGCTTAGCGAAATTTCCAGAAATTTACAATCAAGTGGTTACCGTAAATGGCGTATCTAAAGCATGGGCCATGACTGGATGGAGACTTGGTTACATTG
>JBIIHD010000176.1:0-4043 GCA_044236095.1 Crocinitomicaceae bacterium
CAAGCATGGTAATTTTACCTTGGTCTTTTAAAATGGGATAGTTAGATAGCTCAAGAAATTTTTCTAAAAAAATAATCCATTGGTTCATATTGAAAGCAATTCCCCGCTGTGCGTTATTTTCGGCTAAATCTAAATATGCGGATACAATTCTATTCAATTCTGTAATGTGTTGATGCGACAAATAATTTTTAGCCACAGTAACATCGCTTTTTAGAATTTTACCATCGGGAGCATCTTTCCAAGTTTTTAATCCCATATAAAGTTTAGTAGCATCCGCTTCTGTATAAATTATTTCTGCGGCTGTTTTTCCTGTTATTGCCCAATGAAGTTTGTTCTGAAGATTAGCAAAAAAATGTTTTGTTTGCACACTTTCCTTATCGTAATCAGTACTTAATGCATATAAATCCGTAATTTTCTGATAAAATCTTCGCTCGCTTGCCCTAATTTCCTTTATCCTCTCTAAAAGTTCATCAAAGTAATCTTGACCAAAGTTTTTTCCTTGTTTTAATCGCTCATCATCCATTACAAATCCTTTGATGATAAATTCATTAAGGGTTGAGGTTGCCCATTTTCTAAAATCAGTTGCTTGAGCTGAATTTACTCGGTAACCAACAGCTAAAATTGCTTCTAATCGATAAAATTTGGTCGAATAAGTTTTATTGTCTTTTGCAGTTGTTTCCAAAATGGAAATAACTGAATTTTCATTTAATTCTTTATTTTCAAATATTTTCTTTAAGTGTTTGCTAATAGCAGGAACATTTACCCCAAACAATTCTGCAATTGCTTTTTGAGTGAGCCAAAAGGTTCCATTTTGAAAATGAACAGAAACTTTCACCTTTTCACTATTTGAGCTGTAAAGTAATATTTCTCTAATCTGATTTTTTGCCAAGGTGATTTGAAATGAATAGTTTTTAATCTAATTTAACTTTAAATATAACAAAAAATTTCAAAATTTAAACAAAAAAAAGACTGACTCTTGTGAGACAGCCTTCTTTCAATTTGACCAATTTCTTAAAGCGTTCCACGCTTTTCTTGTTCTCTTTCGATAGATTCAAAAAGCGCCTTGAAATTTCCTGCTCCAAAACCTTTTGCTCCCATACGCTGAATTACTTCGTAAAATAGAGTAGGGCGATCTTCGACTGGTTTAGTGAAAATTTGCAATAAGTAGCCTTCTTCATCTGCATCAACAAGGATGGACAGTCTTTGAAGTTCTTTAATATCTTCTTTCATCATATCTTTATGAACACCCAAACGCGTGGGTATTTCATCATAGTACGCTTGAGGTGGTGGTGGTAAAAATTCAACTCCACGGGCTTTTAAATCTGCAACTGTTGAAATAATATCATTCGTTGCTAAAGCTAAATGTTGCACACCAGCACCTTCATAGAAATCAATGTATTCCTCGATTTGAGATTTTTTCTTTCCTTCAGCCGGTTCGTTAATAGGAAATTTGATACGACCATTTCCGTTACTCATCACCTTACTCATTAGTGCTGAATATTCAGTAGTAATTTGTTTGTCATCAAAAGTTAAAAAGTTAACAAAACCCATAACATCTTCATACCATTTAACCGTATCATTCATTTGATTCCAGCCCACATTACCAACCATATGATCAATATATTTCAAACCAACTGGTGCAGGATTATAGTCGCTTTCCCACTTTCTATATCCCGGTAAAAATTCACCCTTGTAGTTTTTGCGCTCAATAAACATGTGAACAGTTTCACCGTAAGTATAAATACCTGCACGAACTACTTCACCATGTTCATCTTTTTCTACTACAGGTTCCATGTATACTTTTGCACCGCGTTTCACTGTTTCTTCAAATGATTTACGCGCATCTTCCACCCAAAGGGCAATAACTTTTACTCCATCTCCGTGTTTTTTAACATGCTCACCAATAGGAGAATCACTCACAAGTGCAGTAGTTAACACAAGTCTGATTTTATCTTGTTTTAATACGTAAGAAACTCGATCCTTTAATCCTGTTTCCAATCCAGCATATGCATAAGATTGAAAGCCAAAAGCTGTTTTATAATAATGCGCTGACTGTTTTGCATTACCCACGTAAAATTCAACGTAATCGGTTCCAAGTAGCGGTAAAAAATCTCCTGCGCCCTCAAAAATCTTTTCCAACCCGTATTCAACGTTTGAAACCTCTTTTTTTATTTCTTCTGACATAATAAAGTATTTATTAAATGTAATTAATTAGAATAACCAAGAATTCATATAATCAGTCATTTCAACTCCCAAAGCTTGTTTTGTAAGTTTTAGAGGTTTGAATGTATCTATCATAACAGCAAGTTCCTGTGTTTCTTTTTGACCTATACTTCGTTCATACGCTCCAGGATGCGGTCCGTGAGGAATTCCTGCAGGATGAAGAGTGATCTGACCTTTATCTACGTGATTTCTACTCATGAAATCGCCGTCCACGTAATACAAAACTTCATCTGAATCAATATTACTGTGATTGTAAGGAGCGGGAATAGAATCTGGATGATAATCGTACATACGTGGAACGAACGAACAGATTACAAATGCATTAGTTTCAAACGTTTGATGCACCGGAGGTGGTTGGTGTACACGTCCTGTAATTGGTTCAAAATTATGAATGGAAAAAGCATACGGAAAATTATACCCATCCCAACCAACTACATTGAAAGGATGATGCGCATAAACATAATCGTACATCGTATCTTCTTTCTTGATTTTTATTAAAAACTTACCATTCTCATTGTGCGTTTCTAATGTATGTGGTGGACGAATATCTCGTTCACAATAAGGTGAATGTTCTAACAATTGTCCAAACCAGTTTCTATATCGTTTAGGTGTGTATATCGGATGAAACGATTGTATAATTAACAAACGATTATCTTCGGACTCAAAATGCATCTGGTAAATCATTCCGCGTGGAACTACCAAATAATCTCCGTACGAAAAATCAATATTTCCAAGCTGAGTTTTTAACGTTCCATTTCCTCGGTGAATAAAAATCACTTCGTCGGCATCTGCATTCTTGTAGAAATAATCCGTCATGGATTTTTTAGGTGCCGCCAACTCAATGTAAACATCATTATTCACAAGCATTGGAGTTCTACTTTCTAAATAATCATCTGTAGATTCTACATTGAATCCTTGCAAACTTCTCATTTGCATGTTTTTATCCAAACCAATTTCTGGCGCAACCGATTTCTTTTGCGTAATTTCTAAAACTGCTGTTGGCGGTTGAACATGATAGAGTAGGGAAGACATGCCATCAAAACCAATGGTTCCGAATAACTGTTCGTAGTAAATTCCACCCTCAGGGTTTTTAAAAATCGTATGTCTTTTGTGAGGAATATTCCCCAAAGAATGGTAAAAAGGCATTTTAACTTAGTTTTAGTTGAAAATTATCGTTAATCAAAAATAAAATTTTTCGACAAAATAAGCTAATCTTCTGAACGAAAGAAATGATTTTTATCAGTTTTGAAATAAATCTAAATCAATGAGTTAAATTGTTCTTCCAGGATATACTCTTAAAGCTTCATCCAAACATCGAACTGCTTTTTTCAAAGACTCTTGATTCAATACGTAAGCCAAACGAGCTTCTTGTTTTCCTAAGCCTTTTGAAGCGTAGAATCCACTTGCAGGAGCCATCATAACGGTTTGACCTTCAAATGAAAATTCTTCTAACAACCATTGACAAAATTTATCTGCATCATCAACCGGGAATTTAGCAACCGCGTAAAATGCTCCTTTCGGCATCGGACAAAATACCCCTTCAATGGAATTCAACCCATTTACGAGAATATTTCTTCTTTCGACATATTCATTTACTACATCATCAAAATAACTTTGAGGCGTTTCTAAAGCTGCTTCAGCGGCAAATTGATCCACTGTTGGTGGAGAAAGACGCGCTTGACCAAATTTCAATGTTGCTGCCATGACATCTTTGTTTCTTGTAACCATAGTTCCAATGCGAGCTCCACACATGGAATAGCGCTTAGAAACAGAATCAATCATGATGACATTATCATCAATACCTTCTAAATTCATGGTTG
>JBIIHD010000178.1:0-4026 GCA_044236095.1 Crocinitomicaceae bacterium
GAAAGACGTCCAATAATCGAACGCCTTCCTTTCATTTTCGTCGGTTCAATTTATCCCTGATGAGTTGCTCCCCAGCAGAGCTCATTTCCGTTTCAATTGAACAGTTCAAATTTCAATTTAATCAACTCTATTTTTAACTTGTCGAAAAAAGCAACCACTTACCATAATAATAATGTAAATGCAAGCTTTAGTCTAACACCAAATCCAATAAGTTCAGTTAATTCTACTGTTAATTTCCTCAATGGCAGCACTAATGCCAACTCCTTTCAGTGGTTTTTTGGCGATGGATACACGTCAAATCAATTTGAGCCGATTCATACTTTTGACCCAGAAAATTGTTTTGGTTTTATGGTAACGTTGGTAGCTTCAGATGGAATCTGTACAGACACAACGCATCAATACATAACATGTGATAATGAAACAATTTTTTATATTCCAAATACTTTCACTCCTGACGGTGATAATTTTAATCAAACCTTTAAGCCTATTTTTTATGCTGGTTATGATCCATTTAATTATGAAATGTTAATTTATAACAGATGGGGAGAATTGGTTTTCGAAACACATAATGTTGAATATGGTTGGGATGGGACCTATGCAAAAGGTGCAATGCAGGTACAAGACGGTGTTTACACATGGAAAATTACATTTAAATCACCTTATAATGATTTAAAACAAGTTGTTGTTGGACATGTCACCCTACTACAATAATGTGAATCATTATTGAAAATTTAAATATCCAAATCGTTCTTTTCCTCCCGATATCGCATAAATAATCATTTGTTTTTTGAATTGATTCACCGAAAATAGTTTAGGCACAATGATCGAATTGATTTCTTTTTGAGTGAATAAGGATTTTCTAGTCAAATTACCTGTATTAATATCAATTTCAACTTGAGCAATAGTCGTCCTTCGACGACTAAAATTGGTAGAACGAACTGATTCTGTTGAATTAAAGTCACCATTATCGAGATAATTTCGGTTATTATCATTAAAAATCACACAAAATTTACCATCGTTGAAAAAATTAGCGTAGCTACTGAAAGGCCCATTATCATTTAAAGAAGCTTGGCTTTTTTCTATTGTTTTACACCAATCAAAATTATTATTCTTTCCAATTTTAAATGCTAGAATATCATCGTAATAATAGTAATTTACAGAGTTAGAAATTCCTGTCCTGGTATCAAAATTTGTTCTTGAATAAACATAATATTGTTCCACTGATCCAATTATACTCCCATCAGGTAATAAATTCATATTTCTTAATCTATACTCGTACAATTGATTGGAAGTTTGCCAAGATTCATTGAAATTTCTTCCAAATAATCGATTTTGATCACTCCATTGCAATCTTGTTAACTCACTACTAAATGGAATGAATCCTTGTCTATCAATCAGTCCTGTTTTTGAATTAATTGTTAAGTAAAAAACTCCTGTTGTTCCTTGTGCATCTTTTTCTGCATATAAACCTGTTAATGTAAACAAACTATCCGTGCTACTCATTTCAAGTGCCTCAACACGTTTACCGCTAAAATCCAATTGAAATGATATTAGTGTATCACTTTTTATATGATAAACATGCATTGCCTTGTAATTTTTAAAATTGCGAGTAAACATTTTATCATTAGGTTTAAGATGTTCAATAACACTAACATAAAATTCTCCATTGTTTGAAATATGATGATCATTAATTGTGGCTAGATTTCCATCAAACGGTAAACTGTATTGACCTTTTTTAATAAAATTCATATTCGAATCAAGTATAGAAAATCCATAGGTATCTTGGTTTATTTTGTTTCCTTGAATGTCATAACTGATAGCAAGAAAATTTTTATTTTGTGATTGAATGATTTTAAAGTTGGGTTGGGCACTTAATTTTTCATTTTCATAACAAAGCACTTGTTCAGCCGGGCCTACAGATTTTAAATTATACCCAAGGTGTTGGTAGTACAAACAAAGATTTTTGCCGTTTTTGTCTGATAAAAATAAAATAGGACCATTTTTAACAGTTGCACCATATTCTAAAGTGGCCATCCCATTTTCTACAGTTTGTCTGATTTTAGAGGATTGAAATTTGGATAAATTTTCATATTCATCAATGTAATAGGATCCAAAAACGCGTCCCCCTAACCATCGAAGCGTATAAAAGTTGCCTTCAGTTCTTGGAATAATAGACAAAAGTGATCCACTGCCTCTTTCCAAAGGACCCCATTGAATTGTACTTTGGGCAATTACCTCAGAAATTCCATACAGGATAAAAAACAAAAGAGAAAAATATTTCATTTCACAAGTTGTATTCCCGTATAATTAGACGGTGTTATTTGTTTCAATTCTGTTTTCAAATTCTCTGTTATATTTAAGGACTCAATGAATTCATGAACGCTTTGCTGCGTTATTCCCTCGTTGTTTCGGGTTAAATCTTTTAATAGTTCATAAGGTTTCTCAAATCCTTCTCTGCGCAAAATAGACTGAATGGCTTCTGCTACAACCGCCCAGTTATTTTCTAAATCTCTTTGAAAAGCTGATTCGTTTAATAATAACTTATTGAGACCTTTTAAGGTTGAGCTAATCGCAATAGAGGTATGGGCCAATGGAACACCAATGACACGCAAAACAGTTGAATCAGTTAAGTCTCTTTGTAAACGGGAAACTGGAAGTTTTGCAGCCAAATGTTCAAAAAGTGCGTTTGCAATTCCAATGTTTCCTTCTGAATTTTCGAAATCTATGGGATTAACCTTATGCGGCATCGCCGAGGATCCAATTTCTCCTTCTTTGATTTTTTGCTTGAAATAATCCATGGAAATGTAGGTCCACATATCTCTGTTTAAATCAAGGATTATAGTATTTATGCGTTTCAAGGCATCGAATAGAGCCGCCAAATTATCGTAATGTTCTATTTGGGTAGTAGTTTGACTTCTCTCAAGACCTAAGTTTTTACCTACAAATTGATTTGCAAATTCTACCCAATTTTCAGTTGGAAATGCCACGTAATGCGCATTTAAATTTCCAGTAGCTCCTCCAAATTTTGCTGAAAAAGGGATCGAATTTAGCAACGATAGTTGTTTTTGGAGCCTTTCTGTAAAAACTTGAATTTCTTTACCTAAACGAGTAGGTGATGCGGGTTGACCATGTGTTCGCGCTAACATGGGAACATCCTTCCAATCGTTTTGATATTCCTTAAGTTTGGTAATTAATAAATTAAGTTCAGGTAAATATATTTGTTGAATTCCTTCCTTTAATGAAAGCGGAATAGCTGTATTATTGATGTCTTGAGAAGTAAGACCAAAATGAACAAATTCCAAATATTGGGACAAACCGAGTTCAATGAGTTTTTCTTTTAAAAAGTACTCAACTGCCTTAACATCATGGTTGGTAATTTTTTCTTTGTCCTTGATCCATTGAGCATCATTTTCTGAAAAATTCAAGTAAATATTTCGCAGATCAGCAGCTTTTTCCATCGGGAAATCAGCAAGCGGTTTCAATTTCCATTCAGCTAACGCAATTAAATATTCTACCTCAATTCGAACGCGGTAATTAATTAAACCAAATTCTGAAAAATAGGGTTGAAGCGATTCTGTTTTAGATTGATACCTACCGTCAACTGGAGAAATGGCTGTTAAACTGCTAAAGTTCATTACATTAAAAAATTAAAAAGAACAAAGTTAGTTTAAATATCGTAACGGGCTTTGGATTTGATTCCTAAAAAAATTGCAAAAAAAAGATTCATCAACTTTTCAATTCTGCAAGTGCCTTCTTTGTTCCAATTTTTCGAGTGATAAAATCAATTTCAAACTTCGGACTTCGAGCAGGAGAATATTCACGACCATAAAAGATTATTTGTAAATGCAGCTTATTCCACAACTCTTTTGGGAATAATGTTTTCGCATCTTTTTCAGTGAAGTCAACATTTTTGCCAGATGTCAATCCCCATCTCGTCAATAGGCGGTGAATGTGCGTATCCACAGGAAAAGCAGGGGTTCCAAAAGCTTGTGACATGACTACAGATGCAGTTTTGTGTCCAACTCC
>JBIIHD010000179.1:0-4024 GCA_044236095.1 Crocinitomicaceae bacterium
TGTAGGAATACCCAGACCAAATAAACAATCCTTTGTAGTTGTATTTAACGAGTAAATCTGCACCATATGTTTGTCCTGATTCAATAATAAAATCCTTTTTGAAAACATCATCAATTTGGGAAAACTGAGCTACGTCATCGTAAAGCTTGTTTTGATTTATATTACTAAGCTGAGAAAAATATTTGTAATATCCCTCCAGATTTATCGTAATTCTTTTACCTAAATCATATTCGCCTCCCAAAATTGCGTGATATGAATATTGTAAACCATTTTTAACTTTTTTCACCTGCTGAAATTCATTAACAAAAGTTTCCTGCACGTTTGTTGGAGCTGATAATAAACCATTAAATAAATTCACAATATCTTTATCGGAAGAAGCTGATGTAAAGTTTTGTGAAAATCTACCTCCGGAAAGTTTTAATCTGAATTTATCTGTAGCATTGTATTTGATTCCTATACGAGGCTCAGGAGAAACTGTACCGAGAGATGAATAAACTTGAATTCTCATACTTGGCTGAATCACCCATTTTTCCCCAATTTTCTGACGCCAGTTAATATAAGTTCCAATTTCAGTAGTAAAATTCGAATATTCAATTTTGCGTTGAAGCTCATTAAAAGTAACAAACTCAGTGTTGAAACCATTTAAGTTAAAACCATAATTAATCTCACTTTCGTTCGGCAAGAAATAGGTAAAATCAAATCCCATGTCAAATCCACCAATTTTACTTGTTCTAGGTTGTGTGTTTTGTTCGAAAAAGGTAGTTTGGTAATTACTTCCATTAACGTGTCCTTTCATGATTATAGATGAACTATTAGGTACAAGAACGAAATTAATTCCCAAGCCTGCTGCGTTCCAATTGAGGTCGGCCACATTGTAATTTACACTGTCTTGGTTGTAGAAACCAAATGCACTAAATTTTGACCCTCCATTTCCATTAAAAGTTACCTTTCCGTATAAATCTGTAAAATTGAACGGTAAACCATCTCCTGAATTGATTCTTGGGTACAAAGACTTTGCAGTGTAGTCTAGCAAACTGTGTTTAGCAGAAAAAACGTAGGATCCTGCCCCTGGTTTTCCTTCTTTTGTTCGTTGAAGCGGACCTTCCAATATCAATTTGGCTAAAAAGGGAGAAGTGGATACTTTTCCACCAAATTTTACACGATCCCCATCTCGATACGAAATGTCCATTATTGAAGAAATCCTGCCCCCGTATTGAGCATCAAATCCTCCTGTATAAACATCCACATTTTTAATTAACTCTGTTTCAAAAATGGAGAAAAATCCGATGGAGTGAAATGGATTATAAATAGTCATTCCATCCAAAAGCGTTTTATTTTGAATTGGGGTACCACCTCGAACATACAATTGACCACCTTGATCTCCCGTCGTTACAACACCTGGGACAACACTAACCGAACCAATGATATCACTTTCCGCAGTTGTATTGGGAATCGTAGAAATCAACTTGGGATCTAATTTGAACGTACCCGTTAATACTTCATTTTTCTTTTGCTTTTCACCAGAAGTTATTACAAATTCTTCAAGCACTTTCATACTTTCAGATTTTTTCATTTCAAATTTGAAATTCAAAATTCCTTTGGCATCAATAATATCAATTGGGTAAATTGTATTAGAATATGCCTCTGATTCAATTTTGATAATCAACTTTCCTCTTGGAACTTTAGGAATTGAAAAAAAACCATCCTCATTTGTGTAAGCTCCAGCTATAACAGTACTATCAGAGGCTTTGAGCAATTTAATTTTCTGACTAATGATCGCTTCTCCATTTGATTTTTCAATCACAGTACCGCGTATAATAACATCTTGTGCAAAGAGAAATTGAAATGAAAGAAAGAAAAAGGAAAAAAGAAAGAGGTTTTTCATGGTTTAGTCTTGGAATTCCGAAATTACAATTTATTTATCAATGAATTCTAAAAAGATCTAAAATCGTTAGTAATTCACTTGAACAACTATAGTGTCGAACGGTTGAGTGATCACTTCCAGTACATCCTGAGTTGGAGTGCCAACAAGCTGATAATAAACTGAATAAACTGACAGCGCATCATTAATACAAGTTTGGGCATAAAAGCTTGAACCATAGATATCAATTGGTTCTGAAGAGCAACATTCGTTACAGTTCTCTTTACCGGCAAACTTTGTAATTCTTAAATGATCCGTAGGAAGAGGATTGTTGTTTACAAAACGATATTCTACCCATGATTTTGCCTTTGTCGAATAGTTTCTTATGTTGTTAGTTGATGGAGTGAGCGATGAAAACTGAATTTCTTCTTCAATGTCAAAATAGAGGGGTTTGGTTACTTTTAAAATGTATTTTTCGATTTTTTCACGGGAAAATGTAAATTCAAATTTGCCATCAGCACCTAGAATTTTGGTTTCCATTAAAGTTTCTTCGCCCGTAGTAATTGATACCTTAGATAATTTCAATTCAGCGCCAGATAATCCTGTCGAAAAAGTAGCATCAGAAATTACTCCTGACAGGGTGAAATTCGCTAATCCACGATTGCAACTACTGGAACTAAAAACCAAAGTGATTACTATCATCGACAATCCAACAAATACTTTAGGAAGTTTATTTTTCATGTTGCTGATTTTTCCAAATTTGATAATTGACCTGATGTTCAGGACGATTCAAATCTAGTTCAGTTAATGGCTCACACGCATACATAGTTTCTTGACATTGAGCGGGAAGTTTTTGATATAGTGCTGTTCCCTCAGTTTTCCAAGCAATCATTTCGTCACTAACTTCTTTGATTATTTTCGCCGGATTTCCTACGACTAAGCTGCGCGGTGGAATTTTCATTTTCGCCGGAACAAAACACAACGCTCCAATGATGCTCTCCTGTCCAATTTCTACATCATCCATGATTACAGCATTCATTCCAATAAGTGAATTTTCACCAATCGTCCCGCCATGAATAATTGCTCCATGGCCTATATGAGCTCCTTTTTTCAGATAAACGGTCGTTCCAGGAAACATATGAATGACACAATTTTCTTGTACATTGCATCCATCTTCAATGATAATTCTACCCCAATCTCCTCGAATAGCTGCCCCGGGACCAACATATACATTTTCACCAATGATTACATCGCCAATAACAGATGCTTCTGGATGAATAAAAGAGCTAGATTTCACTACCGGAATAAAGCCTTCAAAGGAATAAATAGCCATAGAACAAATTTAAGTTTTTATTTGAATAATTGCACGTTGTAGTTAAATTTGTTGAATGGAGTTTAAACTTGAATCGAGTTGGGAAAGAGAATTAAAAAACGAATTTAATAAACCCTACTTTGAAAAATTAATCGAGTTTATCGAACATGAATATCAAATTCAGCCAGATTCAATTTTCCCGAAAAAAAATGAAATTTTTGCTGCATTTAACGCTTGTCCTTTTGACAAAGTAAAAGTGGTAATTCTTGGCCAAGATCCTTATCCGACTAAAAGTCATGCCCACGGACTCAGCTTTTCTGTCCAAGACGATATAACGCCTTTACCCAAAAGTCTACAAAACATTTTTAAAGAAATTCAATCTGATTTAGGAATTCCTACTCCCGAAAATGGAAATTTAACACGATGGGCGAATCAAGGAGTTTTACTTTTGAATGCCACTTTAACAGTTCAAGAAGGCAAACCCGAAAGTCACGCACATCGTGGTTGGGAAATTTTTACCGACGTCGTAATTTCGAAACTCAATGAACAACAAAATCATTTAGTTTATCTCCTTTGGGGAACAAAAGCGCAAAACAAAGCGCAACAAGTCGATGATTCGCATAACCTCATCCTTCACTCACCTCATCCGTCACCGTTATCAGTCTACAGAGGCTTTTTTGGGTGCAAGCATTTCAGCAAAACGAACCATTACCTTAAACAACATGGCAAAAAGGAAATCGTTTGGTAATATTTACGTATTTTTAGTATTTCGCAACATCGATAGAAATAGAACTGCATCATAGGCAAAGTGAGCTGAAATTGCGAACCATAATCCAAAATAATCAAATCCA
>JBIIHD010000180.1:0-4020 GCA_044236095.1 Crocinitomicaceae bacterium
GGGTTAGTAATCCAAATTTTACCTACAACTGGACAGGCGATTCAAATGTAAGTTCATCAACCATTTCCAGTCCAACGGTTTCTCTTACAAATACAACTTCAAACCCTTTAACTTTTAATTTTACCCTACAAACCACACTAACTAACTCTCCCACGTCTTGTCCTGATAACGATGTGGTTTCAGTTACCGTTAACCCTACATTGAGCTCTTCCTCAAATGCTTCCATTTGTCAAGGAGGAAATTATTCGTTTGCAGGTCAAACGTACACAACCGCTGGTACCTACTCTGTTACATTGCAATCCGTTTATGGTTGTGATTCAATTGCTACTTTGAATTTATCAATTAATCCTGTTCCAAATACAGGTATAAATGAATCAATTTGTCAAGGATCAACTTTTACATTCAATGGTCAGACTATTGGAACTTCAGGGCAATATACTCAAACACTTCAAACTGTAGCAGGTTGCGATTCTACTATAATTTTGAATTTGATTGTAAATCCTATTTTATCCAGTTTAATCAACGAATCAATTTGCCAAGGTGAATTCTTTTCATTTTTTGGGCAGAATTTAACTGCTACCGGAACTTACTCGCAAACTCTTCAAACCTCTGCAGGTTGTGACTCAATAGTAAATCTAGATTTGATCGTTTTGCCATTGCCACCAGCTCCAAATGTACTATCAAATAGCCCAGTTAAATGCCCTGGAGATATAGCAACCCTTAATGCTAGTTCTGTCCCAAATGCACAATTCTATTGGAGTGGGCCTCAAAATTTTTCCTCTCAAGATTCGGTTATCAATTTTGCCGTCCAAGAATCAAGTATGGGTGATTATGCAGTTTATGTAGTGGTTGATGGTTGCATTTCTGGTCTTACAAGTTCGAATGTTAGTATTCTTAATTTGGATGATTTTGAGGATTATGATTTCCCGAATGTAATAACACCAAATGGTGATGGAATCAATGATTCTTTGGATATTGCTAAGCATTACAAAACTTGTCAAGAGTTTAATTTAAAGATTTTCAATCGATGGGGAGATGTGGTATTTGAACAGACAATAAATTCCGATTTTTTTGCAGGAAAATCTAGTGCAGATTCTGACCTTACGGATGGAATATATTTTTACAAGTTGTCCTACGAGGATAAAACAAAAACTGGCTTTATTCATATTGTTCGTTAATTTATTCCTCGAGCAACTTTTTTAACTCAATCCAAGTCATAAGTAAGTCGAACATTCTTACTTTTGTACATGTCTTATTTCTTTCGTTTATTTTTTGTATTCTTTACTTGTTCTGTATTTAGCCAAAACTCACTTAACACAGCTCCAGCGCCTAATCAAAGATGGGTTGCAATTGGTGATTTAGATGTTTCTGGTTCGCAAATAACCGTTGAGGCATTGTATAAAAGGGTTGCTAACGGAAATATTCAAAACATTATTTCAAAACATGTTGATCCGAGCAATGTCAACTACCTGCTAAGACCGAATAATTTTCAAATAACAACAAGTGGTGGATTTAAGGTTGTGATGAGTCCTATTCCTGTTGTAAATAATACATGGTATCACGTTGCAGCTACTTATGACGGAAGTTCAATCAAATTGTATATTAACGGATGTTTAGTTGCAGATAGTACTCACAGTGGAACGATTGTAACCAATGACTTTATAAGTGCAATAGGGACAAGATCAGGAAGCCCATTGACTGATCATTACAGAGGCTTAGTCGATGAAGTCCGAATTTGGAATGTCGCTCGAACTCAAAGTCAAATTGCAAATAACATGAATAATTTGGCTAATCCAACCACAGAGCTCGGTTTACTGGCCTACTATAAATTTGACGGAAATTTTACTAATATTCAAGGAAATGCAATCTTTAATGGAACTCCACAAGGCACGCCAACATTCGATCTTGAAGCCCCTCTGATTCCTCATACTGTTGTAGATCCCACTATCATTAATTCAGCAAGTTGCTTCGGATATTCCGATGGATCAATAAACCTCAATGCAACCGGAAATAATTTGACTTACTCCATCGATGGAAATTCGTTTTCTGCAATTGATTCTTTTCAAAATTTGATTGGAGGACCATATACGATATATATGCTATCTGCCGATGGTTGTCTAGATTCCGTAACTGCGATTGTTCCCCAACCAGATCAAGTACCAACTCCTGAAATAAATTTTCCAAACCCTCTATGTGAAACTGATTCCTTAATAATGAATATTGATTCGCTTGCCGGAGTATTTTGCAATTGGTCTGGGCCAAATAATTTTAATACAAATTCTTTTGATACCATTATTCCGAATGCTTCTTCGATTCAGTCAGGAGATTATTCTGCTTTCTTTACCTTGAATGGCTGCAATAGCGACACACTTATTCAAACAATTTCGGTAAACCCCATTTATGATATTTTTATTGATACCGCCATTTGTGCAAATGAAACTTATGCATTAGGAAATCAAAATCTGAATACACCGGGTGAGTACTCTTTAGCGCTTCAGACTGTCGCTGGTTGCGACTCAATAATTCATTTAACGCTGGCGATTAATCCATTTTACGACATTGTACGGGATACTTCGATTTGTGAAGGTGAAACTTTTGTTTTTCAAGGTCAGTCTATGACAACTACCGGTACGTACCCATTTTATTTGCAAACAATACTGGGTTGTGATTCCACAATTAGTTATAATTTAATTGTTTACCCAATTCCTGATCCACCCATTATTACTTCGAATAGCCCGATTGAGTGTCCGGGTGATCTTTTTACATTTTTTTCTGATTCAGTTTCGGGAGGGTCATATAATTGGATAGGTGTTAACGGATTCTCGTCTTCATCAATTTCAAATTCATTCAATGCAGAAATAAATGAAATGGGTTTTTATTCTGCTACGGTTACGGTCAATGGTTGTGAATCTCCACCGTCTGAAATTGAACTCTCGATAATCAAAACGAAAACTTTTGATGATTTTGATTTTCCAAATGTTATCACACCCAATGGAGATGGTTTAAATGATGTTCTTGATCTGGAGAATTATTTTCAGACCTGCCAGGAGTTTACATTTTATATCTTTGATAGATGGGGTAATATACTTTTTCAACAGCAAACGAATGAACAGCCTTTTGAAGGAAAAACCCTCAATTCTGATGAGGTAATGGACGGTGTTTATTTTTACAAATTAGAGTATGAAAAAGGAGTTAAGAATGGATACCTTCATGTAATTCGATAAATCAATTATCTTAATTGAATCTTTGGCTTGTAGAACTGTGAAAAAAGTTAATTTTGAAGAATTAATTACGAACTAAGTAGAGCATAGATGTCAATTCAAATAAAAAATCTTTACAAATATTACGGAAATCAAGCAGCAGTAAAAAATGTAAGTTTTTCCATTCCAAAAGGTCAGGTTGTTGGATTTTTAGGTCCGAATGGGGCGGGTAAATCCACTACAATGAAGATTATCACAGGCTTCATCCCAGCATCAGAAGGAACTGTTGAAGTGTGTGGAATGCAGGTGGATACAAATAATTTGAATACACGAAAAAAAATTGGTTATTTACCGGAAAGTAATCCACTTTATACAGATATGTATGTTCGTGAATATTTGGAATTTGTAGCCCGAATCTACAAGATAAAAAATATAAAAAGTCGAGTTGATGAAATGATTTCGCTTGTAGGTTTAGAGGTGGAACAACACAAAAAAATTGAGGCTCTTTCAAAAGGCTACAAACAGAGAGTTGGTTTAGCACAGGCAATCATTCACGATCCGGAAGTTTTGATTTTGGATGAACCAACATCAGGATTAGATCCAAATCAGTTAGTAGAAATAAGAGGGTTGATAAAAAATATCGGGAAAGAAAAAACAGTTCTGCTTTCTACGCACATTATGCAAGAGGTTGAAGCCATTTGCGAACGCGTTTTGATTATTAAAAAAGGCGAATTAATCGCGGATAACATCGCTAGTGAAATCAAATATATAGACACGAAACAAACTGTTTTTGTAGAGTTTAATAAACCAATTACGAAGA
>JBIIHD010000181.1:0-4017 GCA_044236095.1 Crocinitomicaceae bacterium
AAATAATTCGCTTTCATTTATTTCTTTTTTCCTGAGTATGTATGAGAATTTTATTCTTTAGTTTTTTTGTCTTTATTTTTAGTAAACACAATTTATTCGCACAGTGTGGCAATAGTGAAGCTCAGTTAACTATTTCCATTATACCCGATACATATCCTCAAGAAACATCGTGGAATCTTTATGCTAATGACATACTTATTGCTAGTGGGGATTCGTTAGGGGATACAATTTGTATTGATACGTCAGCTTGTATTCGATTTGTTATTTATGATTCATATGGCGATGGAATTTGTTGCAATTTTGGTAATGGCTCCTACAACATTACGTTGGACAGTAATATTATTGTTGCCGGAGGTCAGTTCACTAGTCAATCAAGTCATTTGATAAATTGTGTACCCAATCTTCTTCAAACTAAGCTACCCATTATTGTAATAAACACGAATAACAACCCCATACCTGATGAGCCTAAAATACAGGCATCGATGGGCATTATATGGAATGGGGATGATAGCTTAAACATTGAAAATCAACCATTCAATCATTTTTTTGGCGAAATTGGCATAGAAACAAGGGGGTCTTCTTCAAATAGTTTTCCGGCGAAATCATATTCCTTGGAAACTAGGGATTCAATAGGCTCGAATTTGAACACGAGTATTTTTAACATGCCCGCAGACAATGATTGGATTTTGTATGCTCCATATACGGATAAAAGCTTGATTAGAAATGTATTAACTTATCATCTAGGTAATCAGCTCGGAAACTATTCTCCTCGCACAAAAATGTGTGAATTAATACTAAATGGAGAATATCAAGGAGTTTATGTATTTATGGAGCGAATAAAAGTAAAGTCTGGAAGGGTAAACATTGGAGAGTTAGATTACATAGACACAATTGGTAATGCTTTGACCGGAGGTTATATTTTTAAAATAGATAAACTCACGGGTGGAGGATCAATTGCTTGGATTTCGCCTTATGCAGCTGGAGCACCAAGTCAGAGCTTTATTTATTTTCAATTACACGATCCAGAGTTGGACACAATTCATCCTATGCAATTAGATTATATTCAAAATTATGTAAATGATTGGGAAAATACGTTGGCTTCAGATTATTTTTCAGATACAATTCTTGGATATAGGAAATACATTGACGTCCGTTCATTTATTGATTTCATGTTAGTCAATGAACTGTCTAAAAACGTTGACGGGTATAGGATTTCTACATTCCTTCATAAAAAACGGTTTTCACAAGGTAATAAAATTTTTGCGGGGCCTCTATGGGATTTTAACTTAGCTTGGGGAAATTCCAACTATTGTGAGGGGGGCTCGACTACAGGCTGGGAAATTGATTTTAATCAGTATTGTTCAGGGGGCTGGGATAATCCTTTTTGGTGGAAAAGATTTATTGAGGATTCATTGTTTACGACAGAGTTAGCGTGTCGTTGGCAAGAGTTGCGTCAAACATATTTTTCACAAGGTTATTTGTTTCAATATATTGACTCATTGGCTGATTTATTAAATGTCCCATCTTCACGTCACTTTGAGCAGTGGCCAATTCTTGGAACCTATGTTTGGCCAAATAATTTTATTGGAAATACGTATCAAGAAGAAATTAATTTCCTTAAAGAATGGATTTCTGATAGGTTGATTTGGTTGGATAACAATATGTTTGGAACTTGTTCTCAATTGAATATGAACGAGATGCAGAATGAAGTTCATATTTTTCCAAATCCAACATCAAATCAAGTGACCATTCAGACCGCCATAAACTCGAACAATTTAACTTTAACAAATGCTGCTGGAAATCAAATTTATTCTTGTAATTGGAATGGATTAATTCATGTTTTGGACGTTTCTCAATATGCTGATGGGATATATTTACTTAATGTTAATGGGGAGATGCAAAAGCTAATTATTAGAAATTAATTGAATTTCTTACTAAACAATTATTAGTTAACGTGAGTTCGGTTTAAGCTGCTAAAAATAATTGTCCTTCAGATTGTTCGTGAAATTGAATGTTTAAAGATGGTTTTTTAGGGAAGAAATGATAAGCACAGAGAGCTCCCATTAGATTTATTAGGAAGTTATTAAGACTTCTATGCCTGGTGTGTTGAAGTTTACAAATGTTCTTTAGTTCGTCATTAACACATTCAATGATTGCTCTTTTTCGAAGTAGTATTTTCTCTGTTTGCGAAAGGTTCTGTGCTTTCATATTTTTTCTTGGTTTTGTGATGAGTTGGATTCCGTTTCCAAATAGAATATCCGAGAGTAATTTTGAGATGTATCCTTTATCGCCGAATAGTTTTCCAAAAATCTCCTTGGTCATATTAGTAATCATTTTTAGGTTTCTATCATCAACATTTCCTTTGGTGAGATAGAACGATAAAATCTCTCCTTTATCGTTGATAATCAAGTGCAGTTTGAACCCATAAAACCAACCAATTGAGCATTGTCCTCTTTCTGCAACACCATTGAAAACCTTATGGTTATGGATGCGCCTATTATGGCATACTTTCAAATGGGTTGAGTCTATAAAGCTTATCCCAGAACATTTTCCTAAACATTTAGATTTTAGAAATAGCATCATTGGAACAGCAACTCTGGGCATTAATTCAACAAAACGATTGTATGAAATTAACTGAGGAAAACAATCTTTGAGATGAGCTCTCACATAGTAAATGTAAAAGGCTTTAAAATTGGTAAATTGACCATAATGAAATAGAATGAGAATACTTATCATTTCTGAATCAGAAAGGGTTCTGTTGCGATTCCTTGATTTTTTATCCTTAGCAGTTAGCAGATGTTTTTGAATTTCTTGCTCAAACTCTTTGCAAAAATCATCTACTGAAACAAAAATCTCTGTAATTTTATCTGAAAGCATTGTTTTTACGGTTTTTACGTATGTGGTTATACATAAAATTAAATAAAACAATGCTTTTATTTATTTGATTATCAATTAATTAGAAACATAATTATTAACATTTCTTATCCCGAACTCACGTTAAATTAATCTTTCGTTACGAATAATTTAATTTAGTTGAGTGATGTTGTTAACATTTATCTGGTAAATCTTTCGATTCAAACCCATCAAGTCAAATTACATTTGTTATTACCTTTACAACAATAATATTAATTCATTAATTACATGAAAGTAGCAGTTGTTGGAGCAACCGGAATGGTTGGAAATGTAATGCTAGAAGTATTAAAAGAACAAAATTTTCCAATTTCAGAATTAATCCCTGTTGCATCTGAAAAATCAGTTGGAAAAACCATAGAATTTATCGGCCGTTCATTCTCAGTTGTTGGACTGCAAACTGCAGTAGGAATGAAACCGGATGTCGCAATTTTTTCTGCCGGTGGTGAGACCTCCTTGTTATGGGCGCCTAAATTTGCTGAAGTTGGAACTACAGTAATTGATAATTCATCTGCGTGGAGAATGGATCCAACAAAAAAATTAATAGTTCCTGAAATCAATGGGCACGAATTATCAAATGAGGATAAAATTATTGCGAATCCCAATTGCAGTACGATACAATTAGTTATGGTAATGGCTCCATTGCATAAAAAATATGGGATTAAAAGAGCCATTGTATCTACGTATCAATCCATTACTGGAACAGGAGTTAAAGCCGTTGAACAAATGGAAAATGAACGAGCGAATCGAGAAGGAGATATGGCTTACAAATATCCGATTGATAAGAACTGTATTCCTCAATGTGATGTTTTTCTGGAAAATGGATACACCAAAGAAGAGATGAAACTAACCAACGAAACCAAAAAAATTTTAGACCCTAAAATTAATGTTTCTGCAACCGCAGTTAGAGTACCCGTTGTCGGAGGTCATTCCGAGGCTGTTAATATTGAATTTGAAAATGATTTTGATATCGCTGAAGTTAGAACAATTCTTGAAAATACTAGAGGTATTTCACTTCAAGATGACCCAGCTAATTACGTTTATCCTATGCCAAAATATGCCCAAGGTAAAAACGATGTTTTTGTTGGGCGTATTCGACGCGATGAA
>JBIIHD010000182.1:0-4002 GCA_044236095.1 Crocinitomicaceae bacterium
CTCCTCAACATCTAACTCAAGTGATGACTTCTCAACTTGATCATCTTCATCAAAAACTATTGGCTCAGAAATATATTCATTTTCTATCTCTTCCTCTTTTATTGGATTTACAATTTTGAAATCTGCCTCTTCCTTTTTGAAAAAAGAATTATTCGATTTTTCTTCATGAGGTACTTTCATTTTTTTTCGGTCTTGAAGAAACGAAAGAAGAAGGCCATAATTTGGTCTGAAAAGGATGGTTACCAAAATATAAAGTAAACCAATGTGTAAGATTATTGAGCCAAATCCAAAAGTTTTTGACAACCATTCATTTGTGTAAAATCCAATACTTCCTCCGAGATAATTTACGTGATTAGCAAAATAGCCAAGAAATAAGGAGGACCATGTCGCTAAAAACAAGGTGTTAATAGAGGTTGTTTTTAACGGGAGAAGATTTCGATTGAAAAGAACCTTTGCACTTACTAAAAATAAAATAAAACAAAAAGCAAAAGTAGGTATTCCAAAGAGTCCATAAATAAAAAAATGGGAGACCCAAGCGCCAATTTTTCCTAGCCAATTGTCAACCGGAATCTGATCATTAGAAAAAATGAACTCAAAAAATGATTTATTAAGGACTTTGTCTTGGTCGTGTTTCCATGTGAATAAATAGGAGAGGCAAGCAACAAATAAAAACAACGACGAAATAAGTAAAAAAGTACCGAAAATGGTTTTTATCTTTTCACGATCAAACTTGAATGCTGATGTGGCAATCTCAGAATTAGATTTTTTTGAGGTTTGGGTTGTTTTACTCTTTTTAGATTGTTTCGATTTTTTAGAAACATTTTCAAAGAGATCCTCTATTTCTGACTCTTGCTCGGGTATGTACTCGTTTTCTGGCATGTATACTTTCTCAACTTACGAAGTTAAAAGTAGGATTGAAATGATGGCGACAAATCGACTTTAAGTTTACACAAACATTTGTTAGCAAATACAGGTGAGATTAAGATTAGTCATTTAACTTGGATTTTTTGTAAGAAGCAATTTCTAAGAGGAAATTTGGGTTTTCTTCCACGTGATTACCGACAACAGTAATATTGGCTCCTGAATCATGAAATTTTTTGATTTGGTCTATTTTACGAATGCCTCCCCCTACAATGATAATCGAATTTAATGTTGAGATGAGTTCAACTATTTCTGCTGGGACTGTATTATTTGCTCCACTTCCGGTATCAAGATAAATGGCCTGATGCCCGATGAAATTACCGGCTAAAGTAGTGTTATATATTAATTCCGAATTTGATGCATTTAACGGAATGGTTTTACTTACTCTTTCCACTGTGGTTTTTGTTCCGCCGTCGATGAGTAAGTATGAAGTTGAAATTACTTCTAAATTCATTTTTTTTATCTGCGGGGCTGCCTCAATTTGACTTTCAATTAGGTAATATGGATTTCTACCCGAAATTAAACTTAAAAATAAAATAGCATCAGCTTCACCCGAAAGCTGATTAGGTGAACCAGGAAAAATAATTACGGGAATACTTGAGTTCTTTTTAATGTAAATTAAAGTTTCTTGAAATTTTAGTTTATCACACGTGCTTCCACCTACAAATATTAAATCGATATTGGAATCTTCGCAAGAAATCAACATGCTTTTTAATTTCTTGAAATCGTCTATTTTTTCCGGGTCAATAAGTAATGCAATCTGATTTTTCTTTTTTAAAATGTCCTTCATACCTGAATTGATAAATTATGAAATGTTAAAACAAATAAGATTGTTTTCAAAGCAGAATAGTTTAAATGAATAAACGGAATTTGTTTGAATCAAAACGCCTCTCCAATTTTCTTCATTTATTTTAACTGCTCTAATATCTGATTTGAAATTAAGTGTTTTGTCATCTAAAATTTTCACAATACACTCTTTGATTGACCAAATTGATGTTTTGTCTAATAATGAAACCCTATTTTTCATTTCTTCTAAGTCGATGAATTTTGATTCTATTTTTTCAATTCTTGGCGATATTTCTTCGATATCCAGTGCAATATTATGTGTAAAGCTCCAAGCAATGCCAATTAGAGATTTACTATGGCTAATAGATATGAAACCATTTTCTTTCAAGAAAGGCTTCCCATTTGATGTATATAGTAAAGTTAAATCCTTTAAATAGATTTCTTTTAGAATTTTAACACCTAATTTTTCTATATATCTGCTGTAGGATAAATTTAATTTTTCATTTTTTTGTGGATTTCCCCTTTTGATTTCATCAACCCTTAAGAGAGCAATTTTTACATTTTTAAATGAAAAAAATATTGGATTCATACATCAAATCTAATCATCTCGTTTTTATTATGAATGATGAAGGAATAAAATGATGTAAAAGTTTTTTGTTTTTTTTTAACAAATTCTTTGGACGCAATATTTTTTTCTATATTTACGGGCTAAAATTGTGGAAACTCTTTAAACCTTATTAGAAGTTTATGTTACAAAAATTTACGTTTGCAGTAGTAACTATTTTAATGTCAGTTACTTATTCCTTTTCTCAAACTGGTTTAGGAATCGTTAAGGGTTCAGTTAAAGATGAAACATCAAAAGCTGGGCTGGAATATTGTAAAGTTCTTTTGATTCTCAATGGTACTACTAAAGCTGGTGCAACTACTGATGAGAAAGGAGAATTTCAAATGAACAGTGTGGCTCCTGGTACTTATGATGTAGAAGTTAGAAGTCCAGATGGTTATCAGCCTTACAAGTTAACAGGATTTAAGGTTATTGGCGATAAAATTTCCTTTTTAGATAATATTGAACTTTCTAAACCAAAAGAGATTAAAGAGTTGGAAGAGTTCAAAATTGTGGCATACAAAGTTCCATTGATTGACAAGGATGGTGGGGCAACTGGAGGCACAGTTACTCGTGAAGATATTGGTCGTTTGCCTACTCGGTCTGCCGCAGGTGTTGCTGCAACCGTTGGTGGTGTAAATACTAACGAAGGTTCTGGTGAAATTTCAGTTCGAGGTTCTCGCTCTGATGGTACATACTTCTACATTGATGGTATTAAGGTTAGAGGCTCCTCTAATTTACCTAAATCTTCTCTAGAAGAAGTGTCTGTAATAACCGGAGGTGTTCCTGCAAATTATGGAGATGTAACTGGTGGTATCATTGCAATTACTACTCGTGGGCCTTCTGCTAAATACTTTGGTAGTATTGAAGGTGTTTCGTCCGGTTTTTACATCAATGGAGCGGACAAAGACGGTTATGACGGCAAAGTTTTCGGTTTGGATAAATTTGGTTATAATCTGATTGAAGGAATGTTATCTGGTCCACTTTGGATGCAGCGAGATTCAACAGGAAAAAAGACTAAACCAAGATTAGGGTTTCTAGCTTCTGTTAACTATACAAACGAATTGGATAATAGACCACTGGCAGGAGGAAGCTACAGAATTAAAAAAGATGTTAGAGACTATTTATTGTCTAACCCTTTGAGACCAACATCAACGGGATTTGGAACATTTCACAATGCATTGTTTCTTCGCCAATCTGATTTTGAGAAAACGGCATGGAGAATGAATGCAGGTTCAAGTGTTCTATCAGGACAATTTAAATTAGATGTGAATACTGGGCCAACAGTGAACTTAACTTTTGGTGGGTCTTTAAATTATAGCCAAGGCACAAATTATGCCTATACTAGTTCCTTGTTGAATTTTTCTAATTACGGGGTTTTCAGCTCTTTAGATTGGAGAGTTTTTGGTCGATTGACTCAGAGATTTGTAAATAAAGATCAAAGTTCAGCATCAAAAATAAAATCTGCAAACTACAATTTGATGGTAGATTTTTCGCGTTCAACGGACGATTTCTATGATGCTAATCACAAATATAACATATTTAATTATGGGCATGTTGGAACCTTCACTACAACAAGAAGGCCATCATATGAATTCGATCCAATTTCACAGACTTATATTCATAACGGATTTAAAGATGTAGAGGTAGCATTTACACCATCAGAAACTAATTCAGCATTGGCGGCAATT
>JBIIHD010000009.1:0-12885 GCA_044236095.1 Crocinitomicaceae bacterium
ACTTGCTACATTTATTTCGGGTCTAATGGGTGGATTGATTTATGGTATTTCAATGTGGTATTTTGCAGAAAAAAGATTCAAAAGAGAAAATACTACAAATGAGCCTTGATTTTACTTTCTAAAACGGCTAACGGAAAAGCTCCACTTTCTCTCCAAATTTTATTTCCTGACTTAAATAAGACGAAGGTTGGAACCCCTTGAACTCGGAATTGAGCGGCTACGGCTTGATTTTTATCCACGTCAATTTTTAGAATTCTGATTTTTTCACCATATTTCTCTTTTAATTGATCCAAAATAGGATGCATGGTTTTACAAGGTCCACACCAAGTTGCGTAGAAATCAACTAGGGTAGGGATATCAGACTGGATGATTTGATTAAAGTTACTCATACTACAAAGTTACACATTCAGCTATTTTTCCTTTGTAACCTTAGCTACAAAATTTATCATGTTCTGATCTATACATTCAGGGCATTTAAAACAATATTCCTCTTTTAGATGTTTTTATTTGTATGAAAACATTTTTATTCATTGGAGCAAATTCCGATATAGCTATTGAGGCTAGAAGACAGCAAGAGAAAAAGGGGAATCGTGTAATTTCCTTATCGCGTTCGGAAAATGCAGAATTTGGAGATTATTTAGTGGCTGATCCCTTGAAAAATGAATTTCCTGAGCTGGAAGGAAACATTGATGGATTGGTTTATTTCCCGGGAAGTATTACGCTGAAACCATTTCGATCAATTAAAGCTGCTGACTTTCAGAGTGATTTTGAATTGAATGTATTAGGTGCAATTAACTCAATTCAACAGTATCTGCCTAAGTTGAATGAAGGAAGTAGTATCGTTCTTTTCAGTACAGTTGCCGTTCAAACCGGAATGCCTTTTCATAGTTCTGTCTCTGTTTCTAAAGGCGCCATTGAAGGGTTAACCCGTGCGTTAGCTGCTGAATTCTCTCCAAAGATTCGGGTAAATTGTATTGCTCCGTCCTTAAGTCAAACCAAACTTGCCGGACGATTATTAAATACTGATGATAAAATTGATGCAATGGCTCAAAAACATCCCTTAAAGAAGGTTGGCTCAACGCTAGATCTATCAAATGCCATTGATTTTTTGCTGAATGATTCCTCTTCCTGGATTACAGGTCAAATTCTCGCTGTAGATGGTGGAATGTCGACGCTCAAACTATGAGTTTCAAAGGGAATAAGTCTTATTTACCGTCCAAAATTTGTATTACCTGTCAACGTTCGTTCACCTGGCGCAAGAAGTGGGAGAAAAACTGGGATGAGTTAAAGTATTGTAGTGATAAATGCCGGAGGGGGAAATCAGATCCTTTGCAATAAAAATTCTTCCACATTAAATGGGTTTATTACATTGAATTGATGATTTTCATAATTTCTTGAAAACGTTTTACTCAAACGAGCTTTTACATTTTGATTCCATTTGATTTCAAAGGCATGAAAAACTTGATTTTCCTCTATTACTAAATCAATTTCTTGTTGGTCTTGTGTTCTCCAAAAATAGAAATTGGCCCAACGATTTTCGTAGTGGTATTTCTTGTATATTTCACTTATGACGTAATTTTCCCATAATGCACCAACGTCGGCTCGATTTTCAGGAAGATTAAAATTTCCCAACAACGCATTGACAATTCCATTATCTATAAAATAGATTTTACGTCCTTTTTTTAATTCTTTGGCATGATTGCGACTTAATGCCTTTAACCGAAAGATAATAAAACTGTCCTCTAACAATTTAATATATTTCTCAACGGTTGCATTATCAATTTTAAGTTCTTTGGATAAGTTGTTGTAATTGATTTCAGTGCCAATTCTAAATGCCAATAACTGTAGTAAATGAACCAGTTTTTCCGGCATTTTTAAACCTTCAAACATCAAAATGTCCTTGTATAAATAGCTTTCTGATAATAATTTCAACCGTTCTTTTTCTTCACCTTGATGTAAGGTTATTTCAGGATATGCACCGTAAAGTAAGCGTACAGGAATCATCCGTTTTTCTTCTATTAATCCATGGTGATGTGCGAGTTCTGAAAACGAAAGAGGAAAGAGTTGAAATTGCCATTTACGACCAGTTAGTGGCTCATTGGTTTTATTTTTTATTTCAAAAGCTGAAGAACCTGTTGCGATAACTTGAAGTTCTGGCAATGAATCAATAATGATTTTTAGCTTAATTCCGATTTCTGTAATTGTTTGAGCTTCATCAATAACGATAATTTTATGATTACCAAAGTAATTCTTGAAGCGGGTTGATGTTGCATTTTCAAATAAAGCTTGAATATCGGGTTCATCGGCATTGAGCCAAAGTGCATCATTTCTATCTTTGATTATTTCTTTAAGCAAGGTTGTTTTGCCCACTTGACGAGGACCTAAAAGAATTATCACTTTTCCTTTGAAAAGTTTGGTAATAATATTTTGCTTTATAATTCGCCCAATCATATTGAACAAAATTAATCAATTTTCGTATTATTTTAGAATGAAATCGAAAAAAAAACGTTTTATTTTGGAATAGAATCGAAAATTATACGAAAAATAGGTGGCGGATATGTTTTTTTAAATAAATTACTATTAGCAATATAGATTAATGGGAGAAATTTAGTTGTTAAATCAATCCATTAATTGATTACCATTTTCGTCCGTGCGATTTGTCTGCCCAAAAGAGAACAGCTCTATTTTTAAGGAGTAATCCATTTCATTCAATGCAACAATAAACAAGTCTAAGTTTAATCGCATATTTTCTAAATGATTATCTTCGATTTCAACAATTTTTTCATCTGGTTGATTAATAAAATGAAATTCAATAATCCTTTTGTCCAATGAACCAGATGTTAATAATCTTAAATCCACAATCTTTGAGATTTCTTTTTTATTGATTCGAATGGTTTCTTTTGATTCTGGATGGTCAAACAAGATATAATCCCTGAAAATGACAATTTTATCGAATATGGAGTGGCGGTATCGATTGTATAATATAAAGCAATATACTATCAAATAGACAGCACCCATCCCTCCAAAATAAAATAGAGTATAATTTTCATATAGAAGCGCTAGACTTACTAAAACAAGAACTATTCCCATGAAAACTACCAATCCAGAGAAAAATGATATTAAATCAAAATAAAATGGGGAAGAAAGTTTAATTTGTTCAGGCGTTTTTTTGATTAAAAGATTTGTATTTTTTTTTAGCGAACGACTAAAAAAGTAAATACCAATACCAATGACTAATATTATGAATGATGGAGTTAACTTTATCTTTACCCATATGTCTAGCTCCTCTATTAACCTAGCAAATGTAACACATACTATAAAAAACAATAATACAATTGAGATAGATTTTATAAATCCTTTAATAGTAAAGAATTTATCAACTGATTTTTTTGATTTGTAGTCTTGAAAGTCACTGAAATTACTGTACTTTTCTTTAACTTGTTTTATTTCAATTTCGGGCTTTTCCATAAATAAAAATAATTTACGATAAATAAGGTTTGTTTTTAACCTTCTGACATTAATTCAACATCCTTTTTTTTCTGGATTCTATGTAGTATTAAACCTGCCACAATTGCATATGGTACTGTAAGCCATCCAAAAAATAATAAGCTAAAGAATGAAAGTAAAAAAGCTCCTGCAAGCGAAAGGAAAATACTGGCGGGTGGGTCTCCGAAAGAATCAGTGCAGTTACCAGTGCTCCAATAGCAAATATTTGCTCCTATACCTAATAATACAAAAGTTATATAATGAGAAATAATGCCAGTCAATATACCTGTAAAAATAACTTTGATTTTACTAGCATTGTTTTTAACCAAAATTTTCCAAAATAAACCTCCAGTTAAAAATGCCGAAATTGGAGCTACAACTGCAAAAACATAATATCCATCACCGATTGCTGTAAGACTTAAGAAAATTCCAACAATTAATCCAAGTACTGCGTTAATTATTCCATATTTAATCCAATTAGCTAGCATTACAATTTTTTACAATGTAAATTAATCTCAGCACATATCTCGTTAGGAAAAAGAGTATCAACATCATAAATAATGTTCTGTTTGGTTTTAAAACGAACACCGTACTGCATTCCCTTACCTAGATACCTCCAACCAGCTTCTCCTTGATTAATCTGATTTATTTCAATAATATCTGATACGGGTATTTCAAAATAATATAAATTGTATCCATTAATTTCAACCTCTACTCCTCTTTTTGGGTAATTTTTATAGATTTCGGTTATATCATGATTAGCATTTTGAATACGAATTATTGAGTTTATATTTACTATTGTAATCTTTTCAAGTGAGATAGCAATAAAACTTTTAGGGCCATTTGCAACTAAGGTGAAATTACTTTTCTCAAAGAAAGGATCCTTGTACATAGTGTCTTTTGCCCATCTGTCAATTTTTTCAAGAAATCTAAAATAAAAGAATGGTATAGCATTTAAAAAAAAAGTAAATATCAATCCGATTACTACTCCTTCTATAAATGTAATTAGGGAGCAAAAAATGGTTATGGAATAGATGAAAACTTTAGTCCAATTCGGAACCAACGCTTTTTTGAAAAGTATTTTCATGGATAATTCAATTCATTAATTATACAAATTTAAAATTAATTTTTAAATTGATTTTGAACAAGATTTTCAATGGATTTCAAAACGTTTAAAAGAACTTCGAAAAGAAAAAGGGTTCAATAATTATGAACATTTTGCATACGAATTGGGCATGAGCCGCTCTGCATACTGGCGTATTGAAAAAGGATCCAATTTCGAAATGAAAACCTTGTTTCGTATCTGTAAGTTATTGGAAATTTCGGTTCAAGAGTTTTTTACTCAAAAACATATAAACTAGATTTAACCGAACTATTCAGCCAAAAAAATACATTAAAAGTTCAAAAATGGCTGATTATATACGCTGATTATGAGAGAAATCATTGGGTAATTTGTCTAAAGAAAGGAAACAAATCAAACATTCTTCTATTTCTCGAATAAGATTCTCGATGAAAACCAGTAGTTCTATTCACCATTCAACAATTCTTCAACTTGAATTTTAAGATCAGGTAATTCCCTGCATACGATTGTCCAGATTACTTCGTCGGAAATATTGTCATAGCTATGAATAATTCGATTTCTAGTACCAATGATGTTCTTTGCATTTTTCAATTCAAAAGTACTGTCTTCTTTTAGAATTCTATTTACAGCTTCTCCTATTATTTCAAGATTTCTTTCAATAGCTTTTTTTGTTTTCAGGTCGGCTTTATACGCTGAAAAGTCTCTGTCATTTCCTAGAAAAAGAAATATTTCTTCGATGCTTTGCTTGATGTCGAATAACCACGTTTTAATTTTAATATCCATAGATTTTAATCTTGGTGTTTTCGAGTTGTTGTCGAAATATTTTATTTCTAATTGCTCTCTCTTCAAGGAGGTCTACTTGGCGTTTCAAAATTTCTTCAAGCTTAGATTTTAAACTAAAATAAAGGTCTGCATATTTGAAGGGATCTTTTTCGTTAAAGTCAACAATTAAATCTACGTCAGAATTTTCATTAAAGTCGTCTCGGGTTACCGAACCAAAAGCGAAAAGTGATTTAACATTATTGGTTTTACAAAGTTCTTCAATTTGCTTCATTTTAGATTCTTCAATTTTCATACTCAAAGTTAATTTTTTTTCCTCGAATGTCAAAATAGTATTAGCCCTAGCAAGCATATAGGCTCAAATCTAATAGACAATCAAATAATCTTTTGCAAAATAGATTTATGAAAGAAATCAATCCCAAAACATACCTTCCCTTGCTTTGTTAGTAAAATATACTATCAAAAATGCCGCACCATTACAAATCCATCAAGCTAATCCTCGGTGATCAACTCAACGAGCAACATCCGTGGTTTGATGAAATTGATGAAAACGTACTTTTTGTTCTGATGGAAGTGCGCTGCGAGACGGATTATGTGAAACACCATATCCAGAAGATCGTTGCCATTTTCGATGCAATGCGAAAGTTTGCCCATCTATTGAGGGAGAAAGGCCATCAAGTAAAGTATTTCAAAATAAACGATGCTCATAAAAAATTAAGGGCTATTTATACGGCTATTTAATTTTTCATTTGATCTATTTATAAATTTTTGATAGTATTTTAGTTGGATAATACTTTATAAATATCATCATCTAATAACAAGGAATAATGGATATTTAAGATGCAAACGGGTGAAATTTTAAGGCATTCGATCATAAATTCTTTATCTTTTTTTATACTTTCATCTGCCAATTCTAAAGCAAAACCTGTGCTTTTAACAGCCGTTAAAACGACATCCTTATCCTTTTTAAGGCCTTTATCAGCAAAATTTAAAGCGAAACCATTATTTTGGACTGCAGTTAAAACAACTTCCTTATCTTTTTTAAATTTATTGTCAAGTTGGCTTAAACTCATACCATTACTGTTTAACAATTTTAATATTTTTAATTTATCTTTCATAAGTTTTTTTAATTCTTTGTTGATGAAATTATCATTTTCCATACTTGGATCAATAAATTTTCGAAATGATAAATTATATTTCAAAGCTTCTAGTATGATCTCCTTATCTTTTTTAAAGGAATTGTCTATATATTGAAATGCCGCAAAATCCCAAGATGAATATCTGTCAAAGTTAAAATAGACCTTTTTATTTAAGTAATCAAAATTGGTATAACAAGCTGGTACTATCCAACTATAAATTTTCAAAATATTTTCCATGTCATTATTTATCCTTAATGCTTCTAAAACAACCTCTCTATTTTTTGTGAGACTATTATCAGCATTATATAAAGCATAACCTGTATTTTTAACTGCAATCATCACTAATTCTTTGTCTTTTTTTAAGCTTGCCTCCGCAAATTGTAACGCAAGGCCATTATTTTTAACGGCTTCCATAACAATTTCTCTATCTTTTTGACAATATTTATTTGCATCTCTTAAAGCCATACCATTATTCTTGACTGCTTCCATTACAATTTCTTTATCTGCCCAAAAAAAATAAGGTAATGAAACACCACAATTCCTTACCGCCTCTAATGCTATCTCTCTGTCTCTTTTGAGGTTATCATCAATATACTCATATATTAAGGCATTTATTTTCAATAATTTAATAACAAGAGCCTTGTTTTTTTTATACTGTTCGTCAGCAAAATTTAAAGCACCACCATTATTTTGAATTGCAATAGAAATAATATCAAAATCTTTTTTTAAACTTTCCTCCGCAAATTCCAAAGCTAATCCATCTTCTTTTACAGCCATTAAAACCAAACGTTTATCGCGCTTTTGTTCAGAATTTAAATATTTTAAATAACGACCATTTAGCATTAGTATTTTTGAAATAAAATCAGTATCATTCAACAACTCATTTGTTAAGAACTCTGGTTTCTTAGCGAAAAATCTATCATTTAATACAGACTTTAAAATAAAATTCTTGTCAGAATAAAACATTTTATCAGCAAAATCCAATGAACCTTGATTTTCAATTGCTAGTGTTACAAGATCTTTATCTTTTTTGAAAATTTCATCTACAAATTCAAGTGCTAAGCCATCTCTTTTAAGAGCCTCAATAACAATTTCTCTATCTTTCTTCAGATAATCATCAGCATGCTGAATAGCTTGAGGTGCGTTTTTTACTGCTTCTAAAACAACTTCTCTATCTTTTTTCAATGACTCGTCAGCATCGGCCAAATTATATCCTCCATATTTAACCGCAGCTAGTATGACGTCCCTATCTTTACGAAAGATTTCTTGATCTAATAATACTCCATATCCTCTGTTATTTGAAACAGCAGATATGACGACATCCTTATCTTTTTTCAATGATTCACTCACATATTGCCAACAGTAGCCATTTTGTTTTACTATTTCAAGAACAAAATCTTTATCATTTCTTAAACTTGAATCACAAAATTCAAATACAAGGTAATTAAGTTTAACTGCTTCCAAAACGAAATCTTTATCTTTTTTCAAACTTTCATCTGCGAAATGATTAAGTGCTGAGGGTTCTCTTGTTATGGCTTCAAACACAATTTCTTTATCTTTATTCAAACTTTTATTAACAAATTCTAAAGACCTAATGTCGTTTTTAATTGCAATTAATACAATATCGCGGTTACTCGTAATGACCGAGTCTGTGTATTTCAATGCGTATTCACATGTTTTAACGGCCTCCAAAACTATTTCCGGATCATTTTTAAGGTTATTGTCTGCATAATCCAATGCGTAACCATCTCTTTTCACTGCAGCTAATACTATTTCTTTATCTTTTTTTAAGGATGAATCAGCAAAATGCAATGCTCCACCCCATTGATTTACTGCAGCCAAAACGACTTCTTTGTCTCTTTTTGAGATAGAATCAGTATAGACCAAATTATTTCCATTAGATTTAACAGCCATCATAATAATTTCTTTATCTTTTTTTAAACTTTCATCAACAAGATTAAACCAAGCGCCATTCTTCAGAGCTTTAATTACAAACTCTTTATCCTTTTTTAAGCTTTCATCAACATATTTCAAAATTTCAGAATTTCTTTTGGACAATTCTCCCATTAAATATTTTTTATTGGTGATTCTGTCAATGTTTTGAATAGACCAAACATTATAATATTGTAAAGCTTCGTTTATAAAAATTGTGTCATTCAATAGGATATCACTTGCATAATTTATCAAGGACCATTCTCGTTTTATAGCATTCAATACTATTTCCGGATTATTTTTAAAATTATCATCTGCAAATTGTAATGCATAAGCATCATTTTTTAATGAGTTTAATACAACTTCTATATCTTTTTTTAGCGATTGATCAGCATATTCTAATGCTCTTCCCAAATTATTTACGGCAGCTAAAACTATCTCTTTATCTTTTTTTAAGGATTCATCAGCATATTGTAATGATTCTCCCACATCACTAACAGCAACTAAAACTACTTCCTTATCCTTTTTTATTGACTGATGCGCGTATTCTAAAGCATAACCGTTAGTTCGAACTGCTGTAAGCATAACATCCTTATCCTTTTTTAGGTTTTCATTAGCGAATTCTAAAACTAAGGAGGAAGATAGTCTTTTAATTGCTTCTATAATAAAGTCTTTATCTTTTTGATATTTAACGGGTAATTTTCTTATATCATAGTTATTTTCTTCTAGTTTTTTAATTGCATTTTCAACTTCATTTTTCTGCGCGTTAATTAATGAGTAAAATAATATAATCGTAAATAAAAAGATATATTTCATGCTTAAATTTTGGTTGTGAAAATAATACATATTATTTTAATCCATTATATTGAACGCATTTTTTTTAAACTTTAATTGTCTTAAAATGTTAACTTTTATAAATGCCCCATCACTACAAATCCATCAAACTAATTTTAGGTGATCAACTGAATGAAAACCATTCTTGGTATGACCATGTGGATGACAATGCGCTTTTCGTGTTAATGGAGGTACGCTGCGAGACGGATTACGTGAAACACCATATCCAAAAAGTCGTTGCCATTTTCGATGCAATGCGAAAGTTTGCCGAGGGTTTGATTGCAAAAGGACATCAAGTAAAGTATTTTAAAATAAACGACTTAGACAATCAACAATCGTTTGCCGAAAATTTGAATGCACTTGCGAAGCAATTTAATGTTCAAGAAATTCATTACCAACTTCCGGATGAATACCGCGTTGATCAGGAATTGAGTGCCTTATCAACCACCATTGGTTTACCTGTTTTTGCCAGTGATTCGCATCATTTCTTGACATCCAGACATGAACTAAAAGAACTTTTTGAAGGCAAGAAAACCTATTTGATGGAGACTTTTTACCGCAAAATGCGTGTGAAACATCAAGTCCTAGTTGATTTTGCGAATCAACCGATTGGTGGGAAATGGAATTTTGATCAAGATAACCGCAAGAAAGTCCCTAAGAATCATCAAATTCTAACGACTGAACTCAAAAGAAAAGATTCTTCGAAAGTATATGAGGACATTCTGAAAGCAGAAATTAAAACAATAGGAACTATTCATCCATCTCAATTTCATTGGACAACGACTCGTTCTGAAGCATTGCATTTGTTGGAAGAATTTGTAGACAATGCACTTCCGCTTTTTGGAACCTTACAGGATGCGATGACTGAAAAACATTGGTACTTGTATCACTCGCGTTTGTCGTTTGCAATGAATGTGAAACTGATTAGTCCAATAGAAGTAATTCGACGGGTTGAAAAAGCATATTCCGAAGAGCCCGAACGCTATGAATTGAACCAAATAGAAGGATTTATTCGACAAATCTTGGGTTGGCGTGAATACATGCGTGGAATCTATTGGGCAAAAATGCCTGATTATGCCACATTAAATTATTTTGATCATCAACATAAGTTACCCACTTGGTTTTGGACGGGCGAAACAAAGATGAACTGCCTCAAGCATGCAATTGATCAATCTCTGGATCAGGCCTATGCGCATCACATTCAGCGTTTGATGATTACAGGTAATTTCGCCTTGTTGGCTGGAATTCACCCCGATGAGGTAGATCGTTGGTATTTGGGGATTTATATTGATGCATTTGAATGGGTAGAGATTACCAATACACGTGGTATGAGTCAATTTGCTGATGGCGGAATTGTAGGTTCCAAACCCTATGTAAGTTCGGCCAGTTATATCGATAAAATGAGTGATTATTGCCAAAATTGCCATTATAAAAAAGATTTGAAAATTGGTGAAGGTGCTTGTCCGTTTAATTCTTTGTATTGGAATTTCTATGATGCGCACCAAGAAAAATTGAAATCAAATCCAAGAATAGGAATGATGCTGAATGTTTGGAAAAAGATGGATGCTAACCAGAAAAGTGAAATCATACAACAAGCCGCTCATTATCTCGATAAAATTGAAACATTATGAAGAAAATTGGAATTGTATTATTTACGACGGATTTAAGACTTCATGATAACGTTATTTTACACAATGCCATTAAAGAAAATGATTTGGTGATACCGCTATTCTGTTGGGATGAAGATTTTATGAATCAAGCGCAATTTGGATTTTCACGGGTTGGATCAATTCGTCAGGTTTTCTTACATAAAGTGCTTCATGATTTACACAGTAGATTCAAAACTTTTGGTGGATATTTGCTCATTCGTAAAGGAAAACCGGATGATATTCTTTCCGAAATCGCAAATGAGTTCTCAATCCATAAGGTTTATACTAAAAAACAGGTTGGAATTGAAGAAAAACATCAAAATGAGCGCTTAAAAAGCATTTTACGCAAAAAAGGAATTGATTTTGAGGAATATAGCACGAGTACGATGTATCATCCATCGGATTTGCCTTTTTCGATGTCTTCCATTCCTGAAGTGTTTACAAAGTTTCGTAAAGTTGTTGAAAAGGAGGCGGTTGTTCGAGAATTGGTTCCAACACCGACCAAAATTGCTTGTCCTGCAATTCCAAAAGAATGGATTGATTTTTCGTTTTCAGAATTAAACACCCAAATTGATAAAGGATTTTCACTTCCAGAATTAGGTGGTGAGCAAAATGCCTTGCAACATCTGAATTGGTATCTTTTTGAGAATCAACATCTTTTACATTACAAAGAAACTCGCAATGAACTATTTGGTTTAAAATTTTCGTCAAAGCTTTCACCCTGGCTTGCCTTTGGATGTATTTCGCCAAAATATGTTTACCACGAAGTAAAGCGTTTTGAAAACGAGTTCAAAGCTAATGAATCAACCTATTGGCTCATATTTGAATTGCTTTGGCGCGACTTTTTCCGTTTTTCGTTTAAAAAACATCCTATTGAATACTATCAATTACATGGAATTCTCGGAAAATCTGATCGGGTAGCCAATCGGAATGATGAACTTATTCAAAAATGGATTGAAGGAAAAACGGATAATTCTTTTGTTAATGCAGCGATGCGTGAACTCGAAACTACCGGTTGGACATCCAATCGTATGCGACAAATTGTGGCGAGTTATTTCATTTACGATTTGGAACAAGATTGGCGAGTTGGAGCAGCTTATTTTGAATCTCAATTGATTGACTACGATGTTTCCTCGAATTGGGGAAATTGGGCATATATTGCCGGTGTTGGTAATGATCCTAGGGCAGGAAGACAATTTAATTTGGCAAAGCAAGAAGAACAATACGATAAGGAAAGGAAATATCAACGCTTTTGGATAGAATAATGCTTTTAAAACAAATCTTTCGGGGCGATATTAAGAAACTCTTCAATCGTCAATCCATCTCCTCCGACCAATAAAGTGCGTTTTGTTTGATATAATTTCTTAAAGGATGATAAGCCTAAATCCTTTTTGTTTTTACCACTTTTCACTTCCAAAGCCACTAATTCTCCATCTTTTTCGATAATAAAGTCAACTTCCTCATTTTTTTCACGCCAATAATGAACTTTAATCCCTTGTGAAAGTGAATGATTAATAAGATGAGCGCCAACAGCTGATTCTACCAATCTACCCCAAAGTTTTGGATCACTTGTTACGTCTTTATAATTAATTCTTTGTTGAGCACTCCAAAGAGCTGTATTATACACTTGGAACTTGGGCTTTGACGCGCGTTGACGCATTTGCGTACCTGCATATTTATCGATTCTACCTAATAACCCTGAATCAGACAGTAATTCAAGGTAATGCGAGAGTGTTGTTGTATTTCCTGCATCTTGAAGGTCACCTAACAGTTTATTGAACGCAACGATTTGTCCAGAATACAAACAGCCAATTTCAAATAATCGTTTTAAAAGTGCAGGTTTATCGACTCGTGTAAGCATGAGAATGTCTTTTGAAATGGTGGTTTCAATGAGTGAATCACGCACATAGTTTTTCCATCGCATTTCATCTTTTATCAAAGAAGCTGCTCCAGGATAAGAGCCAAAATAAATGAACTGTTCAAG
>JBIIHD010000183.1:0-3952 GCA_044236095.1 Crocinitomicaceae bacterium
CCTCGGGATTAATAATGCGATTAGATTCTCTCGGAAATTATCTTTGGGTTAAGAAAAATACGTATGCAAATTCAACGTTTACGGATTTACTCCTTGACTCGGATCAACTATTTTGCAGAAACGCAACAGGTTTTGGTGAGGTTATAGTTAGTTCTTTTGATTTCAATGGGAATTCATTGTGGAACCTAAAATTCCCAGAAAATGAAGATCTAAACGGCCCTTACTCGCCGGGTAAACGAAAGTTAATTTTCGATACAGATTCAAATATCGTTACCTACAGTTCTAATTTTTCATTTAGTTCGTTTAATCGCTCAACAAGAGAAGGAATAAACATTGATGGGATTTATGGTTTTGGATCATGCCAAGGTATTGATTTTTATCCAAATGGATCCTGTTCAATTTTGATGAGTGGTCCCGCGTATGGCGTAAAAAGTTCATTAATTACAAACAATCATTTCGCGGTAACGCGTTTGGAAAATTTCAATTCTAATCAATCCTCTTGCTTGTGGCAAAATATGGCATTGGGTACAACAATATCCGACAACACCACGGACATCAGCCTTTCAACAAGTTCAATCTGTACATCTTCAACTGCCATGATGGAAAATGTAACAGCTTTTATATCAATCGACAATAATTGTGTTGAATTCTTGGGGAGCATTAATGAAATTTCTATCAATGACTTTCAATTTTCGCCGAATCCTACAGATGAAAACATTCAACTTTCTATTAATTCTACTGACAAACTGCCTGTTAATGGGTATATCCTTAATGCAATTGGAAAAGAAGTATTAATTTTTAAAATTAATTCTGCGAACGAAATAATAGATGTTTCCCCTTTAGGATCAGGTATTTATTGGGTCAAAATTGGTGATTCAACGAAAAAATTGATTCTAGAATGAATTAAGCCTTCATGCCTGCTCTGCGGATGCGATCATTCAAACTTATTCCAATACCAACGTTTGGAAAAGGCTTAATAAAAATGACTTCAAGATTCAAATAATCCAATTGATAAAAAGCACGATATAAATTTCTGCTTGCTTCAAGTAAATTGTCATTTTCTGCCAGTAAAACTTGATTTTCAAGTGGGATGTCATTCAATATCTTTTCATTAAAAAGAATTACCCCACTTTTATTAGATTTTTCAATTTGTGAATTCTCATAAACAATTTTCAGTAAAGTTTTAGGTGCGTAATGATGTTTGACCATTCCGGGAGCAACAATAATTTCACCGGCTTCATTTTGTACATAAACATCTTGACCACATACAGCTTCAATTTCTTCAGGAGTTATTTGACCTAATCGATAAACAATAATATTATCATCTTCAAAGCCAACGATAGTTGACTCGATTCCTACTTGGCAAGGGCCTCCGTCTAAAACTAGAGGAACTTCATTTTTGAATTGAATTTGAACATGTTCAGCGCACGTTGGACTAGTGGATCCATATTTATTTGCACTGGGAGCAGCAAGAGGATAATCTAACTTATTCAATAATTTCAATGTCAATGGGTGATTCGGAATTCTTACACCTACTCTAGCACTTCCAGCCGTTATTTTATGAGGAATTTGAGAATTTTTAGGTAGTAATAAAGTCAAGGGTCCCGGCCAAAAAGTCTCGGCCAATTTTCGAGCAGAATCCGGAAAATCAGAAACTAATTTTTCTACTTGATGAACGCTTCCACAATGCACAATTAATGGATTTGTTTGCGGACGGTTCTTCAAATTAAATATTTGATCAACTGCACTTTCAGATAATGCATTGGCCGCCAATCCATAAACAGTTTCGGTTGGAATTGCCACTACTCTATTCAAATTCAATAAATCAATGGCTTCTCTGAGTTTATCATTCGTATTCAATAGATTTTCAAAAGATTTTACAACATATTTAATAGAATTAAATGTCTGATTTTCTATGAATGAAAAATTATCATGGTTTACCCATTTCGTTTCGGTTATTCCTTCCTCCACTTGACATTTGGTTTCTCTCTTGCCATCCAATTCGAAATGATACCATTTGGTTTCTTTTAAATACCATTGATTTTTGAAAAAATAAGTATGAAAAGTCGAACAAATAAATTCATTTAAGCTCAAATAACTCAAACCACATTCTTCTTGTATTTCTCGTTCCGCAGCAATCTCAAACGATTCACCAATATCCAATTTTCCTTTTGGAATATCCCAAAAACCATTTCGTTTGATGAATAAAAATTCATTTTTGTCTTGGACAATTCCACCTGCTGCTTCGATAAAAATAAAATCTTTAAATAAAGACCGCAAATCAATGGTGTCTAGATCAACAAGAATATTTAGGATTTGAAATTCATCAAACTGTTTTATTTTTGGAACTAAATCGTACAATAAAGAACTATTTGATTCAAGTTTCAAAAGCAATCCATCACAAAAGAAATCCTTGTTATTTATAAAATTAACTTCTCTATTTTCAATAAAAACTTTGTACATTTGCTGCCATGATCTACCACAAAGATAAAGCTTTAAAAATTGCCGAGTTTCTTTTACAAATTAAAGCTGTAAAATTACAACCTAAATCACCTTTCACGTGGGCTTCCGGTTGGAAATCTCCTATTTATTGCGATAATCGTATTACGTTGTCCTTCCCAAATATTCGAACATTCATTCGGCAGGCATATGCTCAATCAATCTTGGACTATTTTGGAAAGCCAGATTTAATAGCAGGAATCGCAACAGGTGGAGTTCCTCAAGGTGTCTTAGTCGCTCAAGAACTGGGGGTTCCCTTTATCTACGTAAGAAGTTCACCGAAAGATCATGGAATGGGAAATATTATAGAAGGTTACTTTGAAAAAGGTCAACGTGTTGTTGTGATTGAAGATTTGATTTCAACTGGTGGTAGCAGCATCAAAGCCATTAATTCATTAAGAGAGGCAGGTTTAGACATCAAAGGATTGGTTGCCATTTTTACATATGGATTTGAAGTTGCAACGAAAAATTTTGCAGATGCTGAATGTCCCGTCCTAACACTTTCAGATTACGACACATTAGTTGATTGTGCATTAAAGACCAAATATATCACCGAGGATGATATTGTTTCACTTCACAAATGGCGTGAAAAACCTGAGATTTGGACACCTTAAACCCATTGTATGCAACTTTTAAGTCGGGTAGTTGAAATTCAGTCAAATCCTAAAGAAGTTTTAGATTTCATCTCAATTTCATCCAATATTTGGAAACTACTTCCTCAAGATAAAGTAAGCGATTTCAAATCAGACGATAAAGGTTGTTCGTTTAAAGTACAAGGAGGAATTACAATTTCTTTGATACAAAACGGTAGAGAAAGTGACTCTAAACTTTTTCTAAAGGCGGGTGAAAAATCGCCATTCCCATTTACATTAACAATTCATGCTCAAGCCTCAGAAGATCGATCAACAGGATACATAGAATTTAACGGTGAGGTTAATGCCTTTTTAAAAATGATGGTTGAGAAACCCTTGGGCGCATTGTTTAATTACATGTCAGATAAAATGAAAGAGGAATTCAGTAAGTAATTAAAGTTCCTCATATTCAGTATCTTCAGCACTCACTTTTTCTTTTCCAATTACACTTGTCTTCCCTTGATTTTTCTTTACGAATTCTTTTTTTCTTAATAACTCTCTTTCCTTGGCTATTAATTCACGTTCATGATCCAAATTGCGTTTTGCAATCAAGGTTCTACCGATTATTCTTAAAATTACCAGTACCCCAATTATTATGAGGATGGTTCTTACGAATCCGGGTATGCTTGCATCAATAACCATCCTTAACGAGATAGATGCATATTTCTTTCAGAATAAATCTTAGTGAAGAAAGGATCCTTTAAATTCTTAATAAAACGAATCGCTTCACCTGTAGATTTCATTTCAGGACCAAGTTCCTTTTTAACATCAGGAAATTTTTCGTATGAAAATACTGGAATCTTTATAGCATAACCTTCTTT
>JBIIHD010000184.1:0-3951 GCA_044236095.1 Crocinitomicaceae bacterium
GTGCAAATGTGTAGACACCGAAAAATAATAATACAACCGGTATGAGGTATTTTAAATATTTTTTGTTCTCAGCATAATTAATTGCTTTGGAAAATGAAATAGAATTCAATGATTCAGAACGTTGTGATACACTAGCTCTTAATAATTCAATATTTCCTTCATTTGAGTCAAGAGAATCTTTTAATTGTAACGTATTTTTTAATCTATCTGAAATTTCAGGAAAGAAGGAACCAATAATTTCAGCTGCCTGATATCTGTTTATTCTTTTACCAAATGAAATTAATTTTAAAACAGGAATGAAAATATAATTAACTAAAATAATTCCGTTAATTATTAAAAAACTAAAAAAGAAAAATGCTCGAATATTTTGACTAAAATGACCAAAATATTCAGAAATAGATGTGATTAAAAATGAAAAAATAAAAAATGCTGAAAAAAGTAAAAAACCTTTTAATAATTGATTTTTATAATACTTTCGGATGAAAGAATCTATCTGACTGATTAAATTGTGAAAAGTATCCATCTTAAATTATCTCATTCCGAACACTAAGTTAATACTTCAAATTGTAAAATTTTTACATTTAACAATTTATAATGATCAAGGTGCATTAGTAAAAAGAATAATTAAATAATTTATTAAAAATCTTTTTTATTATTTTTATTAAGACTGTTCATTTGTGTAAAACTTAAAATATTTATTTATTTTAAATACACTTTTACATAAGATATAAACTTTATTAACACTTTTTCATTTTATAAAGTGTTTTTAATCAAATAATTAAAAAATATTTGTGTTTAGTATATAAATAATGTTGTCAATAAAAAAACGAGATGTTAATACAGATTCTAGTTCATTATTTATGGATATTTAATGAATTAAAAACAACTAAATAAATTGGATATTAAAATAAAAAAATAGCTTATAAAACTATTTTAAAAAAGCAATAAATAGTTCTTAGATCTTATTAACAAGAAATTTAATAAATGTTAGATAAATGGTTAACACTAAAAACCACAAAACCCTTTAATAATAAATAAAAAGTAAAGAACAACAAACAACATTTGTTTATAAAACACTCAGTATATTGGATAACTAATTAGATTTGTAAAAAATCAAAAATGAATAAAAACATACCGATAGGAAGTGACCATGCAGGTTATGAATTAAAGAAAACAATTATTAATTGGCTTGATGGTCAAGGCTTTAACCCTTTAGATAAAGGTTGTTTTTCGAATGAAAGTGTTGACTATCCAGATTTTGGCCATGCTGTGGCTAAAGATATTGAAACAGACAAGGCAGAGTTAGGAATTGTAATATGTGGCAGTGGAAACGGAATTAATATGTCTGTAAACAAACACGAAAAAATTCGTGGAGCATTATGCTGGGAACCAGAGATAGCAGAGCTTGCCAGACAACACAACAATGCAAATATTCTTGCATTACCTGCGCGATTTATATCAACAGAAAAAGCTATAGAAATAGTTTCGGTATATTTAAGTACTGATTTCGAAGGAGGAAGACATCAAAAACGAATTGAAAAAATATAGATTAATTAAAAACAATAAAAAATGAAAAAGCTAATTTATTTAATAGCAGGTATTATAGTGTTTAATTCGTGCGATTTTGCTGGTGATTCAGATTATAAGAATATTGCAAAAGATATGTGTGATTGCACTAATAATTCTACTTCAAAAATTTCGCCGGAAACCAAAAAAGCTCTCTCTGATGCATCTAAAAATAATAAAGGTCTTGAGGATGCAATGAAAAAATTAACAGAAGAAAATCCAGAAAAAGCAATGAGCGATGGAGTTGCAATTATGTCGTTAGGCACGGATTTACAAAACTGCATGACTAAACTTGAATCTAAATATAAAGATTTAAAAACAATGGACGAAGACAAAGATATTCAAGACAAAATGATTAAAGCCTTTGAACAAACATCAAATTGTGAAGTGCTTACATTAATTATGAAGGAAGGAATTAAAAAAGGGATAAAATAGAGTTACATATTCCTCCTATACTGTCCACCAACTTCAAACAATGCCTTCGTCACCTGACCCAATGAAGCATGCTTGCAAGTCTCCATCAATTCCTCAAACATATTTCGGTTGTTGATCGCTGCATCTTGTATTTTTCGAATACCTGCTTGCGCTTGTTCACCTTTCGTTGCGTGTAATTCAGCCAACATCTTAATTTGATATTGCTTTTCTTCTTCCGTTGCTCGAATAACTTCTTTTGGCAATACGGTTGGTGATCCTTTTGAACTCAAGAAAGTGTTTACACCAATGATTGGAAATTCTCCCGTGTGTTTTAAGGTTTCGTAATACAATGATTCCTCTTGAATTTTTGAACGTTGGTACATCGTTTCCATAGCTCCTAAAACACCACCGCGCTCTGTAATGCGATCAAATTCAGTTAACACAGCTTCTTCTACCAAATCAGTAAGTTCTTCAATAATAAAGGCTCCCTGCAATGGATTTTCGTTCTTTGCTAACCCTAACTCACGATTGATAATTAACTGAATGGCCATCGCTCTACGCACAGATTCTTCTGTTGGTGTTGTGATTGCTTCGTCGTATGCATTCGTGTGTAGTGAATTACAGTTGTCATAAATCGCATACAAAGCTTGAAGCGTTGTTCGGATATCATTAAAATCAATTTCTTGCGCATGCAACGAGCGACCTGATGTTTGAATGTGGTATTTCAACATTTGTGCACGTGGGTTGGCGGCATATTTCTTAGCTAAAGCCTTTGCCCAAATTCTACGAGCAACACGACCAATCACGGCATATTCAGGATCAATACCATTGGAGAAGAAGAACGAAAGGTTTGGACCAAAATCGTTGATATCCATTCCTCGGCTCAAGTAATATTCCACATACGTGAATCCATTTGCCAAGGTAAACGCTAACTGTGTAATCGGATTTGCTCCAGCCTCCGCAATGTGGTATCCTGAAATGGAAACTGAATAGAAATTTCGAACTCCATTATAGATGAAATATTGTTGTACATCACCCATCAAGCGCAATGCAAATTCAGTAGAGAAAATACAGGTGTTTTGTGCTTGATCTTCTTTTAATATATCAGCTTGAACCGTTCCACGAACTTGGGTTAATGTTTCCGCTTTGATTTTCGCATATACATCACTTGGCAACACTTGATCCCCTGTAACGCCTAAAAGCATTAGTCCTAATCCATCATTTCCTTCAGGTAACGCACCTTGATAACGTGGTCGATCTGTTCCTTTTTCTTTGTAAATCGCCGCAATTTTTGATTCAATCTCCGCTTCAAGTCCATTTGCTTTGATGTATTTCTCACAATTTTGATCGATGGCTGCATTCATGAAAAATGCCAACAACATTGGTGCCGGACCGTTGATTGTCATAGAAACCGAAGTTGCAGGATGACTTAAATCAAATCCGGAATAGAGTTTTTTAGCATCGTCTAAACAACAAATCGAAACGCCTGAATTCCCAATTTTTCCGTAAATGTCTGGTCTTAAATCGGGATCGTTTCCATACAAAGTTACTGAGTCAAAAGCAGTTGAAAGGCGTTTTGCAGGCATTCCCAAACTCACGTAATGAAAACGTTTGTTCGTTCTTTCCGATCCACCTTCACCGGCAAACATACGCGTTGGATCCTCTCCCTCACGCTTGAATGGAAACAATCCTGCGGTGTAAGGGAATTCTCCAGGGTAATTTTCTTGAAGAACCCAACGTAAAATGTCACCCCAACTTGAATATTTCGGTGAAGCAACTTTTGGTATTTGTGAATGAGAAAGCGATTCGGTATGTGTTTGAATGCTTAAAACTTTGTCACGCACTTTAAATTGATATTCAGGAATTTTAAACGCTTGTTTCTTTTCGTCCCAATTTTCAATTATCGCCCAATTTTTAGGGTCAAAATTCAATTTTTCTGTTTCAAAAGCTTCGGTTAATCCTTTTACTAAT
>JBIIHD010000185.1:0-3944 GCA_044236095.1 Crocinitomicaceae bacterium
TTACTTGACAAACGCTCATTTGAGGTAATACTTTCGATAATTCCATTTCGTCTGTAAACACCTTTTCGAGCTTTCAAATCATAATCCATGGAATCAGTTTCAATTTTATATTCTTGATCTCGAACGCGGACATGTCCCCACAATTTAGCGAAACGAGTTTTTCCTCTAAAAAGCAAGGAGTCGCAGAATAAATTAATATCCTTGGAATCAATTTGAACTTTTCCATAGGCAATAACAATTTGTTCTTTATCAAAAAAATGTGCTGAATCGCAATACATGACAGCCCCTTTATATTTGAAATTTACTGGGCCAATTAAACGATGAGCTTTGGTTTTAGCGTGATATTCAATCATTTCAGCACCCTCAATTAACTCTAGTAGATCTGGTTCGTTTTGAGAAAGAAAAGATTGATTTAGAGAAAAAAACAGTGTACAAAAGAAAAGAATTCGTATGTACTTTCGTTTTTTCAATGTTTGGTTATTAATGTCTGGTTTCGATCTGGGCCAACAGAGACAATCGTAATCGGTATTTCTAATAATTTCTCTAAGTAAGACACATAATTTTTAAGCGCATCTGGTGCAGAATCATATGATGTCAGACTTGTTAAATCGCAATTCCAACCTGGTACATCTTCATACACAGGCTCAATTAGATTATTACTTATTGAAAACGGAAATTCATCCGTAATATTGCCGTTGACTTTGTAATGAGTGCAAATTCGGATCGTTTGAAAAATACTGAGCACATCTGCTTTCATCATTGAAAGTTCAGTTACTCCATTTATCATGATTGCATATTTCAACTGAGGAATATCTATCCAGCCACATCGCCTTGGTCTTCCTGTCGTGGAACCAAATTCGCGGCCTTCTTGTCTAATTTGCTCTCCAACTTCATCTAATAATTCAGTAGGAAAAGGACCGCTACCTACTCTCGTACAATACGCTTTAAAAATTCCGATTACCTTTCCAATTTTGGTAGGTGCTACTCCAAGCCCAGTGCATGTTCCAGCTGTAATCGTGTTGGAGGAAGTAACAAAAGGATAGGTTCCAAAGTCAATATCTAGCATAGTACCTTGTGCTCCTTCTGCTAAAATTTTCTGATTTGATTTTAACGCATTATTTAAATAATGTTCACTATCAACAGCAGTAAATTGACGAAGAAATTCAATACCCTCAAACCAAGGTTGCTCTAGTTCACTCAAATTATATTCAAATCCTTCGTGGTGTTTTAAAATTCCAATATGTTTTTCAAGCAGAGCATTGTATTTATCTTTAAAATCAGTCTCGAAAATATCCCCTACACGAAGTCCATTTCTACCAGTTTTATCCATATATGTAGGACCAATTCCTTTCAATGTAGAACCAATTTTATTTTTACCTTTTGCAGCTTCAGATGCCGCATCCAGAAGTCTATGCGAAGGAAGAATAAGATGAGCTTTTTTAGAAAAAATTAATCTTTCTTTTACATTTACTCCAACAGCGAGTAATTTTTCTATTTCAATTTTGAGAACTACCGGATCAATGACAACTCCATTTCCGATAACATTTAGAACATTTTCCCGAAATATTCCGGAGGGTATCGTGTGTAAGACGAATTTTTTCTGATCAAATTCTAATGTATGTCCGGCATTCGGGCCACCTTGAAAACGAGCAATGTAATCATACTCCGGAGTTAGTACATCAACGATTTTTCCCTTGCCTTCATCTCCCCATTGAAGACCCAATAATACATCCACTTTCATGATTACTTTATAAAATGACTAACTGCTTCGTCTAATGAATTGTATATACTGAACACCTCATAAAGTTTTGAGATGTCAATTAATTTCTGAATTCCGACATTCGGAGAAGCTAAAACAACGTCACCGTCATTAATTCTTGAACGTGTCATTATCCTTATAAGAAATGCAATACCACTTGAATTAGTATGTGTAAGTTCAGACAATTCAAAAACTACCCGATTATTAGAAAGCCCTTCCATTTTGTGCTTCACCTCTTCCAAATCTAATTCTGAAAGGATCTTACCTTGCAATTTCACAATGGAAACACTTTGTTTTTCTATTATTGAAAATTGAATACTCATAGCTATTTTTCGTTTTTTTCTCCGTAAAAATAAAGAGAATGATGATGGATTTTCACTCCAAAAAGATCTTCAATAGTTGATTTTATCTGCTGAATTCGCGGGTCACAAAACTCAATCACCTCACCTGTATCAGTACAGATTAAGTGATCATGTTGTTTAGAACCGTGAGCTTTTTCAAAGTGAGCTATATTTTTACCGAATTGATGTTTACGCACAAGATTACAGGCTAACAATAGATCAATTGTATTGTACAAAGTAGCTCGAGAAACTCTATAGTTGTGATTTTTCATGTTGATATACAATGACTCAACATCAAAATGTCCCGGATGACTATAAATTTCAGCTAAAATAGCAAAACGCTCCGGAGTTTTCCGATGACCATTCTGCTCTAAATAAGCAGAAAAAATACTTCTCACATTTTCTTGTAATTCAGCTATTGCCATAATTCTGAACAAAAATAAATATTTTGATCCGACTTGAATTGGTAGATTTCAATAAACTATGAACATTTCATTCACAATTTAAGAATCTCAACGAATAACTTGAATTTCATCCATAAAAGTCCAGGGAATATTACCTTCTCCTGGTAATCCAACCGGTATTGAATTTATTGAGTTTATTCTAAATTTGATCTTACGCGTTGAATTAGGAAGTTCAAAAGAAATAACACGAATTTGTTCGTTTGATGATTTAAGGGTTTTATAATCAGAAACTTCTGTTTGATCATCGAGAATGAGCTTTATATTTTTTGGGAAATGTATCCAAGAATTTTCCTCCGAAAGAAAAGAAATATTTACTTGGTTGTATTTTCTTTTTTTCAATAAATCAAGTTCAAATTCAATCTCCTTTATATCAAATCCTATCCATTCATTTCCTTTCCAGGGTAATGAGCCGAATTGCCCATCCACTAAGGTAAGTAGACCACTGTTATAATTTGGACTTGGCTTTGTAATAAATTCGATTGGAGCACCCAAAGAGAAAGTTGCATTTACAACAAAATTATTTGTCAAAGAGTCCACATTAGATCTAATGTGAAAATTGTACTTTGACAAGTCCTTTTCACTGCGATTTATTTCCATCCATTTTCCTTGCGTTAAAATGAAATTAAAATTCTCAATATTTGAAAGAAATTCCACGCCTTCATTTTTCTCACTTTTTGTTTTTGATAATGCCAACTCAAATTGCTCTTGCGGATTATAAGAATTCAATTTAAATTTTATGCCATTGTTATAGCTTGACCATTCGATTTTTGGGGTTAAATATGATTTGCAAAAATTCACTTTGTTTTTACTGAGTATCGGAAAATGAAAATTTATTAGTGCTGATGTAAACGAAACAAAATCAGGTTTTGTGGTACACCAAAGCGTTTGACTTAAAGCAATCGCACGAGGGTAAACCATATATTCTACTTTTTTGAAATCGGGAATGTATTCTGTCCACAAATTAGCCTGCCCTCCTAAAATATAATGTTCAAATTTTTTATCCAACTTTTCTGGAATTGGATTGAATTCATATACTTTTTCCAAGGGTGTAAATCCTCCAATTGCGAGAGGTTCATCTTTTCCCTTCCCCTGATAATGATCAAAATAACAGTGTGAACCGGGCGACATCACTACATAATGTTCTTGGGATGCTGCTTCAATTCCGCCTTCAAATCCCCTCCATGACATTACTGCAGCATTAGGAGAAAGTCCACCTTCTAAAATCTCATCCCAACCAATCAGTTTTTTACCTTTGGAAGTCAAGAATTTATCCATTTGCTGAATAAAATAACTTTGTAATTGGTGCTCATCTTTTAAATTGTTTTTTTGAATGACGGTTTGGCAATTTTTACATTTTTTCCATCGAGTTTTAGGCGCTTC